>NZ_LIPU01000006.1:0-119792 GCF_001418245.1 Tepidiphilus thermophilus | reverse complement strand
GCGGCAAAGGTCGCTGCGGGATTCAACCCCAAGGGCACGCTGCCGAAAGGCACCCGTCTTCCCATCTCCAGCAACCGCCAGAAGTCCGCTCAGGCATTGGCAAGGCTGCATGCCCGCATTGCCAATATCCGAGCGGACTTCACCCACAAGCTCACGGCCCGGCTGTGCCGCGAAAACCAGGCGGTGGTGCTCGAAGACCTGAACGTCTCAGGGATGCTCGCCAACGAGAAGCTTGCGCGAGCGATCTCCGACGTGGGCTTTGGCCTCATCCGCTCGCAGATGGAATACAAGGCGCAGCGCTACGGCACCCGCCTGGTGTTTGCCGAGCGCTGGTATCCCAGTAGTCGCCTCTGTTCCGTCTGCGGCTGGAAACACGAAACGCTCACGCTGGGCGAGCGGGAATGGACGTGCCCGGAATGCGGCACGCACCACGATCGTGATCTCAACGCGGCGATCAACCTTCAACGGCTGGCCACCGCAACGGCCCTACCCGTGGCGAGTCCGTCCGGTAACGGCGGCGCTGCTTCAGGAGGGGTTCCTGAAGTAGTCGGGAAAGTGACGCCTGTCAGGCACGAGCACGGTCATCAAGACGGCTCGGGGCAGGAAGAAAATCGTGCGCACTTTTGCGTACGTTTTTGAGAGCAGAGCCACATGAAAGCCTTGATCACTCTTGTGCTCGTGGCGGCGCTGGCGGTCGCGGCAGGGCTCGCCCTCCAGAGCGTGGACGGTTATGTCGTCTTCGTCGTGCCGCCCTGGCGCGCCCAGCTGTCGCTGACGCTCTTCGCGCTGCTCCTCGTGCTCGTCGTCATCGCCCTCTATCTGTCGCTGCGCCTGGGGGTGATGCTGTTCGGCCTGCCTCGCACCCTGCGCCGGCGGCGCGACGCCTGGCGCTTGCGCCGGGCCGTGCGCACGCTCGTGCGCCTCGTGCGCGCCCATGTACTGGGTGATGCGGCAACGGTCCAGCGGCTGGCGCAGCGGCTCGACCGGTCCCCCGGCGTGGCCGAGGCCGGCGCTGCGCTCGCGGCAGCCACGGCGCTCGAGCGCGGCGACGAGGCGAGGGCGGAGAACTGGCTCGCCCGGCTCGAGCGCTGGCCGGACGTCCGTACCGTGCTGGAAGCCGAGTTCGGCGTGCGTTTCTCCCGTCCCGAACGTCTGCAGGCGGCAATGGAGCTGCTCGAGAAAATGCCCGCTCTTCCCGAAGCCACGGCGCTGCGCCTGCGGCTCGAGGCCGCCCAGAGGGAAGAAAAGTGGCAGGAAGTGCTCGCATCGGCCCGCCGCTTGTGCGCGCTCGAATCCATGGACGCAGCCAAGGCCGCCGCCCTCATCCGCCAGGCCCATCTGAACGAGGCCTCCTCACGGCTCGCCCTTGGCGCCGATCTCTTCGCCTGGTGGAAACGTCTGCCCAAGGAAGAGCGCTTCGATCCCGAGTTTTTGGCAGCCTTGGCGCGACTGGCGATCGAGCGGGCGCAGGGAGGAAAAGTCCGTCCCATCCTGGAAGCGGCGCTGGACAAACGCTGGCTGCCCGAGCTCGTGCGCCGCTATCCCGCCTGCCTCGATGCCGCTGAGCGCCAGGCAGCGCTGGCGCGGCTGGAGTCGTGGCTGCAGGCGCACCCCGAAGAGCCGGCGGTACTCGAGGCGCTCGTCGAGCTCTGCCTCGAGCTGAAGTTGTGGGGCAAGGCGCGGGACTATCTCGCCCGCTTGCGCCGCCTCGGCGCCGATCCCAAGGTACTCGAGCGCTTCGCCGCGCGCCTGCAATCGGCCGAGGCCGGGCGCGGCGGGGCGATCCTTCCGGCTCC
This sequence comes from Tepidiphilus thermophilus, assembly GCF_001418245.1. Classification (NCBI taxonomy): domain Bacteria; kingdom Pseudomonadati; phylum Pseudomonadota; class Hydrogenophilia; order Hydrogenophilales; family Hydrogenophilaceae; genus Tepidiphilus; species Tepidiphilus thermophilus. Next base: position 117,996 of record NZ_LIPU01000006.1, on the reverse strand, counting down.
CTGAGCGCGCGTGAAGAAATCGCCCCGCGTGCGACGGCAAAAGGTCGTGCTACAATGCCAGCCGTGGCGGGTCGCCCCGCATTGCGGCGCGGGAACCGGGTCAGGGCCGGAAGGCAGCAGCCCTAACCGCTCCCCGCAAGTGCCGGGGGTCCGGCTCGCCACCCCTCCTCACACCCAGGCCGACAGGCCCAGCACCAGGGCAGAGCCGCTTGCCAAGGGCAAAGCCGCACGTACCCCCACCCGGCGCAGCTGGGGCGCGAATTCATGGATCAGCACGAAGCCCATTGCCCCGGCGGCCAGTCCCGTCATCGCAAGGGCATGTTCGGCGTCGGCAAGCCCCAGGCTTTTTGCCAGCAAGGCCACCGCAGGCTCGACCGAGACCGCCGCGAATCCCCACGCTCCTGCGCTCGCGCCGGACCAGCCGGCCGCCGTGAGCAGCCACATCGCCAGTACGCTCTCGGGCACGTTCTGGATCGCGATGCCCAAGGCGAGGCTGGGCCCCATCACCTCGCTCATGCTCAGCGCCAGCCCCTCGGGAACGTTGTGCAGGGCGAGCGCGAACAGGAACAAGAGCGCCGTGCGATCCTGTCCGGCAGCGGGCGCGTGGCGGTGCGGCACGAGCCGGTCGAGCAGCGCCAGCATTGCGGCGCCAGCGCCCAGCGCCAGGGCCCATTGAGCCGCCGCCGATGCCCACGCCTCGTGCGCCGCGATCTCCTGCAGTGCAGGCACGATCAAACCGACGATCACGCTCGTGCCCATCACGCCGGCGGCAAAGAGCTCGGCCGTGGCGGGGGAAACCGCCATCCAGGACGACAGGGTACGCGCAAGCAGCAGGCCGCCGAGGGCGGCGAGCAGGGAGAGGCATACGAGGAAGCCCCAGGGCGAGAAGTCCTGCAGCTGCGCCAGAACCTGGGCGAGCGCCGCGGCTGCGCCGCCGAGCCAGATCGTCCAGCCAAGGGCGGTGCGGGACACGAGCGGCGCGGTGCGTGTAAGGACTTTGCTGATCATGGCGGGGCTCCTTCGAGATCTGTTGCCGTGCGTTCAGGATTCATGATAGGGGGAGCGGCCATGGAACGCAAATGATATTGAGAAATAATCTCAATTAAAAATTCCCATCCCTGCGCACTTCGTGGTCGCAGCGCAAGAATCCGGTAGAATCCGCCCCATGACCCAGCTCGCCCTTGCCCGCAAATGGCGTCCCCGCCGCTTCGACGCGCTCGTGGGACAGGACCACGTCGTGCGCGCGCTCACGCATGCGCTTGCCACGCAGCGGCTGCACCACGCCTATCTCTTCACCGGCACGCGCGGGGTGGGCAAGACCACCATCAGCCGCATCTTCGCCAAGGCGCTCAACTGCGAGCGCGGCGTCACGCCCGAACCCTGCGGGGTTTGTGCCGCCTGCCAGGCCATCGACGCCGACCGCTTCCCCGACTATGTCGAGATGGACGCGGCTTCCAACCGCGGCGTCGACGACATGGCAGCGCTGCTCGAGCAGGCCGTCTACGCGCCGGTGCAGGGGCGTTTCAAGGTCTACATGATCGACGAAGTGCACATGCTCACCGGGCACGCCTTCAACGCCATGCTGAAAACGCTCGAAGAGCCGCCCGAGCACGTCAAGTTCATCCTCGCCACCACCGACCCGCAGAAGATTCCCGTCACGGTGCTGTCGCGCTGCCTGCAGTTCAACCTCCGCTCGCTGCCGCCGGCGCTCATCGCCGAGCACGCCGCCCGCATTCTGGAAGCCGAGGCCGTGCCCTATGATCGCGGGGCGCTCGAGCTCGTGGGGCAGGCCGCGCGCGGCTCCATGCGCGATGCCCTCTCGCTCCTCGATCAGGCACTCGCCTACGGGGCAGGAGAGGTGCGCGAGGCGCAGGTGGCCGAGATGCTGGGCCTGGTGGCGAGCGCCACCTTGCGCGAACTCCTCGAGGCCGTGGCGGCGGCCGACGCCCCGGCCGCGCTCGCGCTCGCCGACCGGCTCGCCGGCAGCGGTGCCTCGCTCGAATCGGCCCTGGCGGCGCTCGCCCAGCTCGTGCATCAGCTCGCCGTGCTGCAGTTCGCCCCCGAAGCCCTGGAACCGCAGACGCGCGAGGCGCTCGCACCGCTCGCCGCCCGGTTCGATCCGGAATACCTGCAGCTTGCCTACGACATCCTCACGCACGCGCGCCGCGACCTGCCGCTCGCGCCCGATCCGGCCGTCGGCTTTTCCATGGCCGTGCTGCGCCTCATCGCCTTCGCGCCCCAGACTACGGCTGCGCCGCCGGCCGCGGTGCCCGGTCCGAGCGCGGCACCCAGGAACGAGGAGGGCGGTGAAGCGCCCGTAACGGCCCGCGGCGAGTCGCCTGCCGCACGCGCGCACGCGCCCTCGGCCACGGATGGCGAAGCGCGGCGCGCAGCGTTCCCGTCGCCCGATCGAGCGCAGGGTGGGGCAGAGGGAACGGCCTCTTCCGAGGCGACCGATGTTGCTTCGCTACCGGCAGACGGCATGCCGGCGAAGCCTCCGTCCACAGAGCCGTCCGGGGCGCGAGAGCCGGGCGCGCTCCCGCCGGCAGGTCGGGAAAGCCCCAGTGGCGGAGTCGATGCCTGGCACGAGTGGTTCGCCGCCATGTCCCTCACGGGACTTGCGCGCGAATTCGCGCAGCACTGCATCTGCCGCGCGATCGAAGGCGACACGGTCTCGCTCCTGCTCGATGCCACGCACCGCGTGCTGCTCGATCTGCACCCGGAATGCGTCGATCGCATCGCCGAGGCGCTCGGCGCGGTGTTGGGACGTCGTGTCACTGTGCGCGTCACCCCGGCCGAAGTCGCCGATACGCCGGCGCAGCGCGAGGCCGAGGCCCGCCGCCAAGCCCATCGGGCTGCCGTCTCCCGCCTGCTCGCGCACCCCGTCACCCAGCGGCTCATCGAACGGTTCGATGCCACGCTCGACGAAACCAGCGTCACGTGGCCCACCCCTTCACCCCCTTCTGGAGGAACACGCCATGTTCAATAAGAACGCCCTCTCCGGCCTGATGCGCCAGGCGCAGCAGATGCAGGAAAACATGAAGAAAGTCCAGGACGAGCTCGCCGCGCTCGAAGTCGAGGGACAGGCCGGCGCCGGACTCGTCAAGATCCTCATGACCTGCAAGTACGACGTGCGCCGCGTCAGCATCGACCCTTCGGTGCTCGACGACAAGGAGATGCTCGAGGATCTCGTCGCCGCCGCGGTCAATGACGCCGTGCGCCGCGTCGAGGCGACCACCCAGGAGAAGATGGCCGCCGTCACTGCCGGCATGCCGCTGCCTCCGGGCATGAAACTGCCTTTCTGAAGAGACCATGCCCACGCCGCTCGACGAGCTCATCGAAGCGCTTCGCTGTCTGCCGGGCGTCGGCGCGAAGGGCGCGCAGCGCATGGCGCACCACCTGCTGCAGCGCGAACGGCGCGGGGCGCAGCGGCTGGCCCGGGCGATCGAGGCGGCGCTTGCTACCCTCACGCACTGCGCGCGCTGCAACGCCTTCAGCGAGACCGCCGTGTGCGCCCGCTGCAGCGACCCGGCGCGCGATGCCTCCGTCGTCTGCGTGGTCGAATCGCCTGCCGACATGGAAGCGATCGAGCAGACCCATACCTACGGCGGTCTCTACTACGTGCTCATGGGGCGCCTGTCGCCGCTCGACGGCATCGGCCCCAAAGAGCTCGAACTGGAGCGCTTGCTCGCGCGGCTTGCCGCTCCCGAAGTGCGCGAAGTCGTGCTCGCCACCAACTTCACCAACGAAGGCGAGGCCACGGCGCACTGGATCGCCGAACGGGTGCGTCCGCGCGGCGTGACGGTCACGCGCCTGGCGCGCGGCGTGCCCCTCGGCGGCGAGCTCGAATACGTCGATGCCGCCACCGTGGCGCACGCCCTCATCGACCGCCGCCGCCTGGACGCGACCTGAGCGCCCCGGCATCGATCTGCCCGCGCTCCGAGGCGAGACGCCGCTTTCCTCTTGGATGCGCCCAGGCGATCCTTTATAATCTGCAGATTTGCACCGTCTTCCCATCTCTCGAGGGTTCGCGCCATGAGCAAGGATCAAGCATTGGACGACAACCGGCGGCAGCTGCTGATCGCCACCTCCGTCGTCGGCGGAGCGGGAGTGGTCGCCGCCGCCGCCCCCTTCGTCGCCAGTCTCACCCCTTCCGAACGCGCCAAGGCGGCCGGCGCCCCGGCCGAGGCCGACATCAGCAAGCTCGCTCCCGGCGAGATGATGACCGTCGAATGGCGCGGCCAGCCCGTCTGGATCCTGCGCCGCACCGAGGCGATGCTCGCCACGCTCGAAGAGGTCGAACCGCAGCTCGCCGACCCCACCTCCGAGAAATCCGTCCAGCCGCCCTACGCCAAGAACCGGCACCGCTCCATCAAGCCGGAATACCTCGTGGTGATCGGCATCTGCACCCACCTTGGCTGCTCCCCCACGGCCAAGTTCGCCAAGGGTGAGGCGAGCGGCATCGGCAAGGACTGGCTCGGTGGCTACCTCTGCCCCTGCCACGGTTCGCGCTTCGACCTCGCCGCGCGCGTGTTCAAGAGCCAGCCGGCGCCCACGAACCTCACCGTGCCGCCGCACCAATACCTGACCGATACCAAGATCCTCATCGGCGAAGACAAAGCCTGACGCGCGAGGAAAGAATATGACCACCAAATCCGGCCTGCTGCAGTGGATCGACGAGCGCTTTCCGCTCACCTCCACGATCCGCGAGCACCTCACCGAATACTACGCTCCCAAGAACTTCAACTTCTGGTACTACTTCGGCTCGCTGGCGCTGCTGGTGCTGGTGATCCAGATCGTCACCGGCATCTTCCTCGTGATGCACTACAAACCCGACGCCTCGCTCAACGCCTCCGGCATCCCGGTGGCCTTTGCCAGCGTCGAGTACATCATGCGCGAGGTGCCCGGCGGCTGGTTCATCCGCTACATGCACTCCACCGGCGCCTCGGCCTTCTTCATCGTGGTCTATCTGCACATGTTCCGCGGCCTGCTCTACGGCTCCTACCGCACGCCGCGCGAACTCGTGTGGATCTTCGGCGTGCTCATCTTCCTCGCCCTCATGGCCGAGGCCTTCATGGGCTACCTGCTGCCCTGGGGCCAGATGTCCTACTGGGGGGCGCAGGTCATCATCAACCTCTTCTCGGCCATCCCCGTGATCGGGCCGGATCTCTCCACCGTCATCCGCGGCGACTTCGTCATCTCCGATGCCACCCTCAACCGCTTCTTCTCCCTGCACGTCATCGCCGTGCCGCTGGTGCTGCTGCTGCTCGTGGCCGCGCACATCATCGCATTGCACGAAGTCGGCTCCAACAACCCCGACGGCATCGAGATCAAGAAGAAGAAAGACGCCAACGGCCGCCCGCTCGACGGCATCCCCTTCCACCCGTACTACACGGTGAAGGACATCGTCGGCGTGGCCGGTTTCCTCATCGTCTTCTTCGCCGTGCTCTTCTTCGTGCCCGAGGCGGGCGGCTACTTCCTCGAGTACAACAACTTCATCCCGGCCAACCCCATGGTCACGCCGCCGCACATCGCGCCGGTGTGGTACTTCACCCCCTTCTATTCCATCCTGCGCGCCGTCACCTATCCGCTCTTCGGCATCGACGCCAAGTTCTGGGGCGTGGTGGCCATGGGTGCAGCGGTCGTCATCATCGCCTTCCTGCCCTGGCTCGACCGCTCGCCGGTGAAGTCCATCCGCTACAAGGGGCCGATCTACAAGACGGCGCTGACGATTTTCGTCATCTCCTTCTTCATCCTCGGCTACCTCGGCGTGCTCCCGCCCACCCCGGGCCGCACCCTGGTCTCCCAGATCTGCGCGGTGCTCTACTTCGCCTTCTTCTTGCTGATGCCCTGGTATAGCAAGATCGATCCTTGCAAACCCGAACCGGAAAGGGTGACCTGGAAATGAAGAACCTCATCGTCCATGCCAAGCGGCTCCTCGCGGCCGCGCTCCTCGCCCCCGCGCTCGTGCTCGCTTCGGCCGAAGGGCCGCAGCTCGACAAGGCGCCCCTGTCCAAGGATCCGGAAAGCCTCAAGCGCGGGGCGACGATCTTCGTCACCACCTGCATGGCCTGCCACTCCGCAAGCTTCATGCGCTACAACAAGCTCACCGAGATCGGCTTCACCGAAGCGGAGATCAAGGAAAAGCTGCTGCCGCCCGACAAGAAGGTGGGCGATCTCATGACCATCGCCATGCGGCCGCAGGACGCCAAGAAATGGTTCGGCGGGGTGGCGCCGCCCGATCTCACCCTGGTCACGCGCCAGCGCAATTCCGAGCTCGGCAGCGGCGCGGACTGGGTCTACACCTACCTGCGTACCTTCTACCGCGACCCCACCCGCCCCAACGGCTGGAACAACGTCGTCTTCCCCGGCGCGGGCATGCCGCACGTCTTCTGGGAACTCCAGGGCGAACAGACGGCCAAAATCACCAAGCACCCCGATGGCACCGAGTCGATCGAGCTCGTGCTCTCCAAGCCCGGCAGCATGAGCGCGCAGGAATACGACAAGATGGTGGCCGACGTGGTCTCGTTCATGCAGTGGATGGGCGAGCCGATCGCCGAGAAGCGCAAGTCCATCGGCATCTGGGTGATGATCTACCTGGCGGTGTTCTTCGCGCTTGCCTATGCGCTCAAGAAAGCGTATTGGAAAGACGTCCATTGAACCCTGCTGCGGCGGGGCGCCGCGGCTCGGCCGGGAGGTCCCTCCGCCCCGTCGTCACGTGCGCACCCCGGCCGGGGTGCGTTCGTTTTTCTTCGTGAGACGCATGCCATGATGAACCTCTATTCGGGATCGGTCGATCCCTTCAGCCACCGTTGCCGCATCGTCCTCTATGAAAAGGGGATGGATTTCGAAGTCACCGACGTCGATCTGCTCGACAAGCAGGCCGACGTCGCCCGCATCAACCCCTACGGTCGGGTGCCGGTGCTCGTCGACCGCGAGCTCGTGCTCTTCGAGCCCAACATCATCAACGAGTACATCGACGAGCGATTCCCCCATCCGCAGCTGATGCCGCCCGACCCCATCCTGCGCGCCCGCGCGCGTCAGCTGCTGCAGACGCTGGAGAACGAGCTCTTCCGCCACATGCGCGTGCTGGAAGAGGCGCAAGAAGAGGCCCCGCGCGATCAGGCGCGCCAGACGATCCGCGACCAGCTGGTGCAGCTCGCGCCCATCCTCAACCGGCAGAAATACCTCTTCGGCGAGGACTACTCGATGATCGACGTGGCGATGGCGCCGCTCCTGTGGCGGCTCGAGCACTACGGCATCGCGCTGCCAGCGGCCGCCTCGCCGATCATGAAGTACGCCGAGCGGCTTTTCAGCCGTCAGGGATTCATCGACGCCCTCTCGCCTGCCGAAAAACTCATGAGGAAGTGACGATGCTGCCCCCCTCGGCCAAACTCTACCTCGCCCGCGCCCTTTACGACTGGTGCCTCGACCGCGGGCTCACGCCCTACGTCAGCGCCAAGGTCGAGGGCGCGAGCGTTCCCCGCGGCTACGATCAGGACGGAGTCATCGTGCTCAACCTCGGGCCGGAGGCGACCAACCGCTTCGCTTTCGAGCCCGACGGCATCTCCTTTCAGGCCCGCTTTGGCGGCAAGGTCTTCGACGTCTGGCTGCCGGCGGAAAACGTCCTCGCGATCTACGCCCGCGAGACCGGGCACGGCATCGCGCTGCCCGAAGAGATGTTCACCGCGCCCGAGCCCGACGGCGGCCCGACGCCGCCCGAAGAACCGCAGGAATCCCCCGCCGGCAAACGCGGCGGGGGGTTCCTGCGCGTGGTGAAATAGCCCCGCTCAACCAACGAAGGGAAAGGCTTCCAGCCCGGGCGGCGTCTTTCCCTCCAGCCGGGCGAGCAGCGCCTGCGCCGAACCGCAGGCAAGCGTCCAGCCCAGCGAGCCGTGGCCGGTGTTCACCCACACGTTTGCCATGGGACTGCGCCCGATGAGCGGCACGCCGCTCGGCGTCATGGGCCGCAGCCCCGCCCAGGCTTCGGCCGCTTCCAGATCCGCCACGCCGGGCAGCATCACCTCGGCCCAGCGCTTCAAGGGCGCGATGCGCTCGGGGCGCACCGAGTCGTCGTAGCCGGCGATCTCGGCCGTACCGGCAAAGCGCAAACGGTTGCCAAGCCGCGAGCACACGATGCGCTTCGATTCGTCGGTGAGCGAAGCGGTGGGCGCGCGCTCCGGCGCGAGGATGGGTGCCGTGAGCGAATAGCCCTTGACGGGATAGATCGGCGCCTCCATCCCCAGGGGTGCGAGCAGACGCGGGCTGTCCACCCCGGCGCAGACGACGATGGCTTCGGCCGTGAGCTCGAACGCCCCCGCCGGCCCCTCGAAGCGTGCCGCTTCGCAGCGGCCTTTGCCCAGACGCCAGCCGCTCCAGCGCGTCTCGAAGAGCACCTCGGCCCCGGCCTGGCGCAGCCGCGCCACCATCTCCTCGCAGAATCGGCGCGCATCGCCCGATTCGTCTTCCGGCGCGTACAGGGCGCCGCAGAGCTTCGCGGCCACCGGCGCGAGCGCCGGCTCGATTTCCGCCGCCTCTGCGGGTGAGATCGCCCGGGCGGCGATGCCCAGCTCGCGCAGCTCCGCCTCGTGCCGCCGGCCGGTTTCCCAGTCGCGCGGAGTGAAGAAAAGGTGCAGGATGCCGCGCGTCTGCACGTCGTACTCGAGCCCCAACGCCTCGCGCCAGCGCCGCAGCACCTGGAGGCTGTGGCGCGCAAGGAGCGCAATCGCCCGCGTGTTGCGCTCATGGCGCGAGGGCAGGCATTCGCGCAGAAACGCCGTGAGCCAGCACCATTGCGCGGTATCGAGCGCTGGGCGCCAGCGGAATGGCCCGTCCTCGCGCGTGAGCGACTCCAGCGCGATCAGCGGCGCCCTGGGGCTAGACCACGGCTGGGGGTGGCTCACCGAGATTTGCGCCCCGTTGGCATAACTCGCGCCGCGCCCCGGCGCCTCGCGCGCATCCACCAGGGTGACCGTATGCCCCGCTTCCTGCAAGGCCCAGGCGGTGGCGACGCCGATTACGCCGGCACCGATCACGAGGATTTTCATGGGGGGATCCTTTTCTCCGTGGAACGAAACGAGCGGCAGCACCGCCTTTTCATGTCGAACAGTGTAGCGCATAAAAAACGCGGTACGCGCCCGGGGAGATTTCGTGGCAGACTTCGAAGTTTCCTTCATGCGAGGAATTCGAATGAGCAGGCGCGCTTTCTTGCGTCCCGTGTTGCTTTTCATCGGTTCGACAACGCCCGTCGCCGCCATCGGCATGCTCCGGGAGGAAGGACGATGAGCAAAGGGGGGTATGAACGCTGGTCCGAAATTCGGGCCTTGCTCCGCCTCGCCGGGCCGATGGTGCTGTCGCAGACGGCGTTCGTGCTCATGGGGCTGGTGGATACAGCCATGTCGGGGCATGCCGGGGCGCGCGAGCAGGCGGTGGTGGGGCTGGGGGTGGCGCTGTGGATTCCGGTTTTCATCGGCCTGATGAACGTGGTGCAGGCGGTGAGCCCCTTCGTGGCGCGGCATTATGGGGCGGGGGATCATCAGGCGATCGTGCGCGATACGCGCGAGGCGATGTGGCTGGCGCTCTGGACTTCGCTCGTGCCGCTGGCGGCCCTGCCTTTCGTGCCGGCGGTGTTGCGCGCCTTCGGGATCGAACCGGAACTGGCGGCGAAAACGACCTTTTTCCTGGAAGGAATCGGCTGCGGTCTGCCGGCGGCGCTGGTGTTCCGGGCGCTCGCCTTCTATTCGGCGAGCGTAGACCGTCCCAAACCGATCATGACGATAGCGTTTTTCGGGCTCGGGATCAACGCGTTTTTCAACTGGGTGCTGATCTACGGCCGATTGGGGGCACCGGCTCTGGGCGGGGCGGGATGTGGCTGGGCCACGGCGATCGGGATGTGGTGCAGCCTGGTGGCGATGGGGCTGTGGACGGCGTTTGCGCCGGGCTACGCGCCGTTTCGCTGGTGGCGCGGCGGCTGGAGCTGGCCAAACTGGGAGGGGCAGAAGCGCCTGCTGCGTCTGGGGCTGCCCATGGGCGGGGCGGGTCTGGCGGAGGTGGCGGCTTTCACCGGCATCGCGGTGCTGATCGGTCGCTTCGGGCCGGTGCAGATTGCGGCGCATCAGGTGGCGCTCAACGTGGCTTCGCTCCTTTTCATGCTGCCGGCGGGCATCGGGGCGGCGCTGGCGATCCGGGTGGGGCAGAGCCTGGGTGCGGGGGATCCGGCGCGGGCACGGCGGCTGGCCTGGACGGGGGTGGCGGCAGGTCTGGCGATCGGAGTGTTGATGATGGGGCCGGTGCTGGCAGGGCGGCATGCGATCACGGCGCTCTACAGTTCGGATCCGGCGGTGCGCGAGCTCGCGGCTTCGCTCCTGGTGCTGGCGGCGCTATGGCAGGTGTTCGACGCCACCCAGGCGTGCATGATGGGCGCTTTGCGTGGCTATCACGTGACCTTGTTGCCCATGCTCCTCATGCTCGGGGCGTTCTGGCTGGTGGGCATCCCCCTGGGGGCCTGGCTCGGTTACGACGGCGGGATGTTTGGCCACCCTATGGGGGTGTTCGGTTTCTGGATCGGCCTGCTGGTGGGGCTCGCGCTGGTGTCTTGCGGACTGGCGCTCACCTTGCGCACGGTGGCCGATGTGGCATCGTCGCGGTGCAAGAAGGAGGCGTGATGACGTTCTCGCTCGATCACTGCTGGTGCATGGGGTGATGCACTGGAGCAGGATAAGTCGGTGGGGGAAAAGATGGGCGATGAGCGCATGAACCCCGAAGCGTGGATCGATTTTGCCGCACCGACGGCGGAGGATGCGCCGCTGCGGGGTCGTTTCGTCGGTCTGCAGGCGGTGCTGGGGGCAAATCGGCACGAGGAGGTGGGCCCGTTGCTCGAACGCATCGACGTTGCGGCGAGGAACGGCTCCTGGGCCGTGGGATACGTAAGCTACGAGGCCGCCGCCGCATTCGATCCTGCCCTGGAGACTCATGAGCCCGCGCCGGGATCGCCGCTGGCCTGGTTCGCGCTCTTCGATCGGCTTGCGCCGTGGCCAGAGTCCATCGTGACAGGGGAATACACACCCTTGCGCTGGTGCGAGACGCTGGATGAGGCGTCCTTCAGGGCCGCGGTGGCGCGCATCCAGCGGGCAATCGCCGAGGGGGAGTTCTACCAGCTCAATTTCACGGCGCCCGTCGAGAGTCCCTTTTCGGGGGATGCGTTGGCGTTCTTTCCCGCTTTACGCCGTGCGCAGCCGGGAGGGTATGCGCTCTTTCTCGATACGGGTGAGGGGCGTCGGGTGGCGAGCGTCTCGCCGGAGCTCTTCTTCCATCGGGTGGGGAATCGCATTCTGTGCCGGCCGATGAAAGGGACGGCACCGCGGGGGATTTCACCCGAAGAGGATGCACGCCAGGCGCTACGTTTGCGTTCGGATGAAAAGGAGCGGGCGGAAAACGTGATGATCGTCGATCTCATCCGCAACGATCTCTCGCGTTTGACCCGACCCGGCGGCGTGCGTGTGCCGCGGCTCTTCCATACGCAAGCCTGGCCGACGGTGTGGCAGATGAGCTCGGACGTCGAGGCGGAGCTGCGCGAAGCGGTGAGTTTGCGTGAAATCTTCGAGGCACTTTTTCCCTGCGGATCGGTGACCGGTGCGCCCAAGGTCCGGGCGATGCATTGGATTCGCCGCCTGGAGGGCGGACCGCGAGGCGTATATTGCGGCGCGATGGGGGTGGTTCGTCCTGGAGGGGACGCGACGTTCAATGTTCCCATCCGCACCGTCGAGATCGTGCAGGGGCGGGCGCGCTGTGGCATCGGCAGCGCCATCACCGCCGATGCGCGGGCACGCAGCGAGGCGCGCGAGTGGCGTGTGAAGCGAGCTTTCCTCGAACGGGCGGCGCGTCCTTTTCAGATCCTCGAGACGATGCGCTTGGAGGGCGGTGAAGTGGCCCATTGGCCGTTGCATCGGGCACGCCTGTTGCGTGCCGCGCGGCACTTCGGCCATCCTTGTGATGAATCGGCTCTGGAAGAGGCGGTGCGCTCGGCCATGGACTCTTGGCCCGAGCCGGCGGGGCGGCTGCGCTTATTGCTCGATGCCGAAGGAAAAGTTTCGGTCGAGGTTGGCGCCTTGCCCGAAACGCCGGAGTGCCCCAAAGTGATGCTCGCCCACTCGCCTATCGATGGCACGAGCGAGTTCGTGCGCTACAAGACGACTCGACGCGAGGCCTACGAGGCGCTCGGCCGCGCCGGGATATTCGACACCTTGCTGTGGAATGAATCCGGTGAGATCACCGAATTCACGCGCGGCAACGTCGCGGTGCGTTTTGGTGAGACGTGGTATACCCCGCCGCTGTGCTGTGGCTTGCTCGATGGCGTGATGCGCCACCTGCTCTTGGCGCAAGGGCGGCTCGTCGAGCGGATGATTCGCCGCGAGGAGCTCGACTCTGCCGAAGCGCTTGCTTTTCTCAATGCCTTGCGTGGCTGGGTGCCGGTGGTTTTGATACAGTGGGAGGAAAACGATGGGCCAGGGCGTGGAGAATGAAAGGCAGACCATCCAAGGGGCGGAGCGCCTGAAGCTCGCCGTGAGCGCCTGCGTGCTGGGGCAGCCGGTGCGCTACAACGGCGGGCACAAGCGCTCGGCCTTGTGCGTCGAGCTGCTGGGTCAGGCGTTCGACTTCGTGCCCTTGTGTCCGGAAGTGGGGATCGGACTGGGCACGCCGCGTCCGCCCATCCGCCTCGTCGGTTCCCCCGAATCTCCCCGGGCCGTGGGGGTGGGCGATGCCACGCTCGACGTCACCGAGCGTCTGCAAGAATGGTCCGAGCGCACGGTGGCGACGCTGGAAGGGGTGAGCGGGGTCATTCTCATGCAGCGCTCGCCTTCCTGTGGGCTCTTCCGGGTGAAGGTCTATCGGCAGGACGATCGACCGCCGCAGTTCGGTAGCGGCATCTTTGCGGCCACGCTGGCGCGCCGGCTGCCGGAGCTGCCCATCGAAGAGGAAGGGCGATTGCACGATCCGGTACTGCTGGAGAATTTCGTCGTTCGGGTGCGCGCCTACGGCGAGTGGCGACGCCTGCTCGCCGCGGGACTCACGCGCGGGGCGATCGTCGCGTTCCATTCACGCTACAAGTATCTGCTGCTCGCGCACGACCCCGCGGGTTACCGTACCCTGGGGCGTATGGTGGCCGGACTCGGCGAGGAGACGCCCGAGGCGTTCGCGTCGCACTATTTTCCGGCGTTCATGGCCGCCCTGAGGCGGCGCGCCACGCGCGGCACGCACGCCAACGTGCTGCAGCATCTGGCCGGTTACCTGCGTCGGGTATTGCCGTCCGAGGAGCGCCAGGAGCTGCAGGAGCTCATCGCGCAGTATCGCCAGGGCGTGGTGCCGCTCGTCGCGCCGATGGTGCTCTTGCGTCACCATCTGCGCCGCCATCCCGATTCTTATCTGGCGCAGCAGGTCTATCTGGAGCCGCATCCGCCGCGGCTGGGGCTGCGCAACGCGCTGTAGGGCGAGGCCGCCCGCTGCTATCATGCAGCCATTGCCTGCACGCCGGAGGTCCTGCCATGCCCACCCTGTTTCCCCCGGAAGAAGTCTTGCGCTCCGGCTGCGACCGCTGCCGCGAGGAAGTAGCATTCGCCTTCACTTTCGCCTTTCAGCCGATCGTGGACGTGGCTCAGCGCGAAGTGTTCGGCTACGAGGCGCTGGTGCGCGGACCCCAGGGCGAACCGGCGATGACCGTGCTCGGTCGGGTCGACGATACCAACCGCTACGCGTTCGACCAGGCCTGCCGTGTGCGTGCGATCACCCTGGCGAGCCGCCTGGGGCTGGACCGTCATCTGAGCATCAACTTTTTGCCCAATGCGGTCTATGAACCGTCCCTGTGCATTCGCAGTACCCTGGAGGCAGCGAAGGAATGTGGCTTTCCGGCCGAGAAGATCCTCTTCGAGGTGACGGAGGGGGAGCGCATCGACGAGGTCGAGCATCTCACGAACATCTTCGCCTATTACCGTTCGCGCGGTTTCCTCACCGCGCTCGATGATTTCGGCGCGGGTCATTCGGGGCTGAACATGCTGGCGCGCTTCATGCCCGATCTCATCAAGATCGACATGGCCCTGGTGCGCGATGTGCATCGTGACCGCATCAAACAGGCGATCCTGGAAGGTTTGCTGCTCACCTGTCGGGAGCTGGGCGTGAAGGTGCTCGCCGAAGGAGTGGAACAGGCCGAAGAGGTGGATTGGTTTGCCGCGCGCGGCGTGGCGCTGATGCAAGGGTATTTCTTCGCCAAGCCGGGGTTCGAGTGTTTGCCGCCGGTGCGCTGGTAGGCGCAAACCGGCGGCGTTCCTGCCGGATTCAGCGTAAGGCGATCCGACGATAGAAAAGGATGCACACCGAGGCGAGCACCGCCAGTCCCAGCCATTGCGCCACCGGCTCGAACCCTTCGCCCACGAGCGCGAGCGGTGCTTCCTTGCCGGTGCCCGCGATGAGCGCGGCGAGCACGATGCCCATAAGGCTCTCACCGACGATGAAACCCGAGGCGAGCAGGACGCCGCGGCGCCGGGGCTCTTCGCGTTCGGCCGCTGGTCGGCGAGCCAGGGCGCGTTCGACGGCATGACCCAGCAGCGCTCCGACCACCAAGGTCATGCCGATGGTCGGCGGCAGGTAAATGCCCAGCCCCACGGCGAGTACCGGCAGGGAACCGGCGCCGCTGCGGCGCAGGAACCGGTCGATGACGATGAGCACCACGCCGAGCGCCACGCCACCCAGGATCATCTTCCATTCCAACGTGGCGTGAAAGATGCCCATGGCGATCGCCGTCATGAGCGTGGCCTGGGGAGCGGCAAGTGCCTGCGCCGGATCCATGCCGGGGCGCGGCAGGGCGCCGGCAAACCCGTAGGCCTGGTAAAGGAGCTCGAGCACCGGCGGGATCACCAAGGCACCCACCACGCAGCCGATCATCAGGGCGACCTGCTGGCGCCAGGGGGTGGCGCCGACGAGGTAGCCGGTCTTGAGATCCTGCAGGTTGTCGTTGGAGATGGCCGCGATCGCCACCACCACCGAGGTGGTGAAGAGCGCCAGGGCCACGGCGAGCTTGCCTTCGTTGGCGCCGGTGAGCTGCGGTGCCGCGGCGCCGAATCCGAGCAGCATGAGCGAGACGAGGATCACGGCCAGGATGCCGATGCCGGAGATGGGGCTGCTCGAAGAGCCGACGAGGCCGGCCATGTACCCGGCCGCGGCGGCGATGAGAAAGCCGAAGAGCGCCGCGAAGAGCACGCAGGCGAGCACCAGGGCGCCATAGGCAAGGGGAGCAAGGCCGGAGTCGGCTGCATAGAGGAAGCGGTGGAAGATGACGAGCAACACCAGGAGCGAGGCCAGACCCACCGCCATGATCGCCCGGGGCGAGAGATCCCGTTCAGTACGAGGGGCAGCACCAGCGCCATTGCCCAGATGTACCGACTCGAGCGCGGTACGGATTCCGTCCCACATGGGTCTGGCGAGCGTGGCGAGCGTCCATATGGCGGCGACGCCGATGGTACCGGCGCCGAAGAATCGTACCTGCTGGCGCCACAGGCTCATGGCGAGCGCCGGCAGCGTCTGGTCTGGTGCGGGCGCGGCCTGAATCGTCAGCCAGGGCACGATCACGCCCCAGGCGAGGACGAGTCCCAACAGGATCGCCAGCCCCGCCGCCAGGCCGATGAGATAGCCGGCGCCGACGAGCGCGAGCGAAAAGCCCACCGACAGGCGCACCGCAGCTGCCCCGAGCGGGATCCAGGCGGTGAAGCTTTCGGCGAGCAGGCGAAAACCGCCGGAAAAAAGGGTGACGAGCGCGGCGAGCAGGCCGCCGAAGGCGATCTCGCGCGCCTGAGCCTGCCCTTGAGCGACGGCCTCCCCGTTGTCCTTCTCCCGCGCGAGTTCGCCCACGCGCAGGATCTCCGCCGCCGCCACGCCTTCCGGATAGGGCAGGGGGCTGTCGACCACCATCACCCGCCGTAAGGGGATGGTGTAGAGCACCCCAAGGAGCCCGCCCACGCCGCACACCGCCGCCGTCAGCCAGAAGGGGAATCCCTGCCAGTGACCGATCATCAGCAGACCCGGCAGGATGAAGATGATGGCCGACAAAGTACCGGCAGCCGAGGCTTGCGTCTGCACCATGTTGTTTTCGAGGATGTTCGCTCCGCGGCAACGGCGCAGCACCGCCATGGAGATCACCGCCGCGGGGATCGAAGAGGCAAACGTCAGCCCCACTTTGAGCCCCAGATAAATGTTGGCCGCGGTGAAGACCACGGTGAGCACGGCACCGAGCAGCATGCCGCGCAGCGTCAGCTCGGGCAGGTCGGTGTCGTCGGGGATGCGTTCGATCATCGGCTTTCTCCAAGTCGGTGAGTCGAAGAATATAGCCCAAATTTTTTCGCGCGCGATCCGCCTTTATCGTCGCGATCGTGCCAAACGGACGGGCTTGGCGCGATAATTCCTCTTTCCGCCAACTGCTGGAGTCTTCCTCATGCGCCGTGTCAGCCTCTCGCAATTCCTCATCGAAGAACAACGCGCCGGACGGCTCGATGCCGACCTGCGGCTCCTCGTCGAGGTCGTCGCCCGCGCCGTCAAGGCCATCGCGGTGACCATCTCCAAAGGAAAGCTGTGGGACGTGCATGGCGAGACCGGAGTCGAGAACGTCCAGGGCGAAGTGCAGAAGAAACTCGACGTCATCGCCAACGAGCTGCTGCTGCAGGCCAACGAATGGGGCGGGCACCTCGCCGCCATGGCTTCCGAAGAAGTCGAGGAGATCTGCCACATCCCCTTCGAGTATCCGCGCGGCGGCTACCTGCTTTTGTTCGATCCGCTCGACGGCTCCTCCAACATCGAGGTCAATATTTCCGTGGGCACCATCTTCTCGGTGTTGCGCAATCCCGATCGCGAGGCCATTCCCACCGAAGCGTCCTTCCTGCAGCCGGGCACGGCACAAGTAGCCGCCGGTTACGCCATCTACGGTCCGGCCACCCAGCTCGTCCTCACCACCGGCAACGGCGTGCACGGCTTCACGCTCGATCGGGAGTTCGGCTACTTCGTCTATACCCATCCTTTCATGACGATTCCGCCCCAGACGAGCGAATTCGCCATCAACTGCTCCAACATGCGCTTTTGGGAGCCGCCGGTGCGCCGCTACATCGAGGAACTCATCGCCGGCAAGGAAGGGCCGCGCGGGCGCGATTTCAACATGCGCTGGGTGGCTTCCATGGTGTCCGACGTGCACCGGACGCTCTCGCGCGGGGGTATCTTCCTCTATCCGCTGGATGCGAAGAACCGCGCCCAGGGCGGCAAGCTGCGCCTGCTCTACGAGGCCAACCCCATGGCGTTGCTGGTGGAGCAGGCCGGTGGGGCGGCCATCGACGGGCGGCGCCGCCTCCTCGAGATCGTCCCGCAGCGGCTGCACCAGCGCGTACCGGTGATCCTCGGCTCCAAGGAAGAGGTCGAGCGGGTGCGCGCCTATCACGAAGAGGCCGACGCCTCCTGATTTCTCCCCGCCCGACGCCTCGCGCCCTCGAAGAAATGGCGCGGGGCGCATCGCCCCCTCTTGAAATTTCGCCCGAACATCCCTATTATTAGCACTCGACAACGGTGAGTGCTAACAACGGGCCGCCGTTGGGTGTGTTCAACCTGTACCCGAACCAGAGGAGTCGATACCATGAAAATCCGTCCTTTGCATGATCGCGTGATCGTCAAGCGTCTGGAATCCGAGCGCAAGACCGCCAGCGGTATCGTGATTCCGGACACTGCCGGCGAGAAACCCGATCAGGGCGAAGTGATCGCCGTGGGCAACGGCAAGATCCTCGAAGACGGCAAAGTGCGCCCCATGTCGGTCAAGCCCGGCGACAAGATCCTCTTCGGCAAATACGCCGGCCAGACGGTGAAAGTCGACGGCGAAGAGCTGCTGGTGCTGCGTGAAGAAGACATCCTCGGCGTGATCGAAGAGTGATCGCGTCGCGACTCCCCTTTATTTCAGAATATTCTCAGGAGGCATGATCCATGGCTGCCAAGGAAGTCAAATTCGGTGATATTGCCCGCGAGCGGATGGTGGCGGGTCTCAATGTTCTGGCCAATGCCGTCAAAGTCACGCTCGGCCCCAAAGGTCGCAACGTGGTGCTGGAGCGCAGCTTCGGCGCCCCCACCGTGACCAAGGACGGCGTGTCGGTCGCCAAGGAAATCGAGCTCAAGGACAAGTTCGAGAACATGGGCGCGCAGATGGTGAAAGAAGTCGCGTCCAAGACCTCGGACGTGGCCGGTGACGGGACCACCACTGCGACCGTGCTCGCCCAGGCCATCGTGCGCGAAGGCATGAAGTACGTCGCCGCCGGCATGAACCCGATGGATCTCAAGCGCGGCATCGACAAGGCGGTCTCTGCCATCGTCGACGAGCTCAAGAAGATCTCCAAGCCCTGCACCACCAGCAAGGAGATCGCCCAGGTCGGCGCCATCTCCGCCAACTCCGACCAGTCGATCGGCGACATCATCGCTCAGGCGATGGACAAGGTCGGTAAAGAAGGCGTGATTACGGTCGAAGACGGCAAGTCGCTCGAAAACGAGCTCGAAGTGGTCGAAGGGATGCAGTTCGACCGCGGCTACCTCTCGCCGTACTTCATCAACAATGCCGAGAAGCAGATCGCCGTCCTCGACAACCCCTACATCCTGCTGCACGACAAGAAGATCAGCTCCATCCGTGAGCTGTTGCCGGTGCTCGAGCAGGTCGCCAAAGCGGGCCGTCCGCTGCTCATCATCGCCGAAGACGTCGAAGGCGAAGCGCTCGCCACGCTGGTGGTCAACAACCTGCGCGGCATCCTGAAGACCTGCGCCGTCAAGGCTCCGGGCTTCGGCGACCGGCGCAAGGCCATGCTGCAAGACATCGCCATCCTCACCGGCGGTACGGTCATCTCCGAAGAGCTTGGCCTGCAGCTCGAGAAAGCCACGCTCGCCGACCTCGGCCAAGCCAAGCGCGTCGAAGTGGGCAAAGAGTACACCACCATCATCGACGGGGCGGGCGATCCGGCCAAGATCCAGGCGCGCATCAAAGAGATTCGCGTCCAGATCGAAGAGGCCACGAGCGACTACGACCGCGAGAAACTGCAAGAGCGTGTGGCGAAACTCGCCGGCGGCGTGGCGGTGATCAAGGTCGGTGCGGCCACCGAAGTCGAGATGAAAGAGAAGAAGGCCCGCGTCGAGGACGCCCTGCACGCGACCCGCGCCGCGGTCGAGGAAGGCATCGTCCCGGGCGGTGGCGTGGCCCTGCTGCGTGCGCGCGAAGCGGTGCTCGCCAAAGGGCTCAAGGGCGCCAACCACGATCAGGACGCTGGCATCAAGATCGTGATGCGCGCCGTCGAGCAGCCGCTGCGTGAAATCGTGGCCAACGCCGGTGAAGAAGCCAGCGTGGTCGTGGCCAAGGTGCTCGAAGGCAAGGGCAACTTCGGCTACAACGCCGCCACCGGCGAATACGGCGACATGATCGAGATGGGCGTGCTCGACCCGACCAAGGTCACGCGCACCGCGCTGCAAAACGCCGCTTCCGTCGCCGGTCTGATGCTCACCACCGAAGCCATGGTGGCCGAAGTTCCGGAAGACAAACCTGCCGCCAACCCCATGGCCGGCATGGGCGGCATGGACATGTAATCTGCCGTTCCGGCCCGCTCGGTGGGCCGGGAAGGCCGTCCGGGAGCCCCGCGCGAGCGGGGCTCTTTTTTTGTCTGGGGAACGTATCGACGTTCCGATGGACTAAAATGACATCGTGACTCTTGGAAAAGGAGCGTGCCATGGACGCCGTCAGTGTCGCCAGCATGATGAGCGCCATGCAACAGGCGAAGTTGCAAGACCAGGTTGGCACCGCCGTGATGAGAAAGGCGCTCGACGTGCAGGAAAGCACGGCGCAGGCGCTGCTCTCGGCCCTGCCCCAGGTGCAGCAGGCGCCGGCCGCAGCCTCGAACCCGCCGCATCTGGGCAATTCGGTCAACGTCTTCGCCTGAGCGTTGGCGAATCGATTCCGGCGTACTTCGTGGCGCCGTGCGCGTGGGGCCGGCGAGAGCGGCACTGAGCTGCCGGGTTACACCCCGCGTTGCCGCTCGGCGAGGAGTCGCGCCGCCGTTTCGGTAAAGTTTCCTCGTTCGATCGCCGCGCGCAGCTCCGCCATGAGCGTCAGGTAGAAGTGCAGGTT
This sequence comes from Tepidiphilus thermophilus, assembly GCF_001418245.1. Classification (NCBI taxonomy): domain Bacteria; kingdom Pseudomonadati; phylum Pseudomonadota; class Hydrogenophilia; order Hydrogenophilales; family Hydrogenophilaceae; genus Tepidiphilus; species Tepidiphilus thermophilus. The sequence goes on along the minus strand of NZ_LIPU01000006.1, from coordinate 97,823 downwards.
GTGCGTGGTATTGAGGATGCTCGCCAGGATTTCGCCCGTGCGGTAGAGGTGATGCAGGTAGGCGCGGGTGAAATGGCGGCAGGTGGTGCAGCTGCAGGTCTCGTCGAGCGGGGCGGTGTCCTCGCGATAGCGCGCGTTGCGGATCTTCACGTCGCCGTAGCGGGTGAAGAGCAGCCCGTTGCGTGCGTTTCTCGTGGGCATGACGCAGTCGAACATATCCACGCCCGCGTCCACGCCGTGGATGAGGTCTTCCGGCGTGCCCACGCCCATCAAATAGCGCGGCCGCGTCTGCGGCAGCCTGGGCGCGACGTATTCCAGCACGCGCCGCATCTCGTCCTTGGGTTCGCCCACCGATAGCCCGCCGATGGCATAGCCGTCGAAGCCGATCTCCATGAGCCCGGCGAGCGACTCGTCGCGCAGCGCTTCGTACATGCCGCCCTGCACGATGCCGAAGAGCGCGTTGCGATTCCCCAGCCGGTCGAATTCGGCCCGCGAGCGCTGAGCCCATCGCAGCGACAGACGCATCGATTCGGCCGCCTGCGTTTCGGTGGCGGGGTAGGGCGTGCATTCGTCGAAGATCATCACCACGTCGGAATCGAGCACGGTCTGGATCTGCATCGAGACTTCCGGGGTGAGGAAACAGCGGGCCCCGTCGATGGGGGAGGCGAAGCGCACGCCTTCTTCGCTGATCTTGCGCAGCGCTCCGAGCGAGAACACCTGGAAACCGCCCGAATCGGTGAGAATCGGCTTGTTCCAGCCCATGAAGCGGTGTAGCCCCCCGTGGCGGCGGATCACCTCGAGCCCCGGGCGTAGCCAGAGGTGGAAGGTGTTGCCGAGCACGATCTGCGCGCCCACGTCTTCGAGCGCCGTCGGCGTCATCGCCTTGACGGTGCCGTAGGTGCCCACCGGCATGAAAATGGGGGTCTCCACCGTGCCGTGCGCCAGATGCAGCCGTCCGCGCCGGGCGGCGCCGTCGGTGGCAAGCAGGGTAAAGGCGGGAGTATCGCTCATGGGAATTCCTCGATGACCGGAAGTCAGCGTGCGAAGCGGCGCGGGATGAACATCGCGTCGCCATAGCTGAAGAAGCGGTAGCGCCGTTCGATCGCGTGGGCATAGGCGCGGCGGATGCGATCGAGCCCGGCGAGCGCCGACACCAGCATGAGCAGCGTCGAGCGGGGCAGGTGGAAGTTCGTCACCAGCGCATCGACCACGCGAAAATCGTAGCCCGGCGTGATGAAGAGCTCGGTCTCGCCGCTGCCGGGGCGCAGCGCTCCGCCCTGGGCGGCGCCTTCGAGGGCGCGCAGGCTGGTGGTGCCCACGGCGATCACGCGGCGGCCGCGCGCTTTTGCCCGGGCGACGCGCGCCACCGTCTCTTCCGGGATCCAGTAGCGTTCGCGGTGCATGCGGTGTTCGTCGAGGCGCTCGACGCGCACCGGCTGAAACGTGCCGGCGCCGACGTGCAGCGTCACCCAGGCGGTGTCTACGCCGTGCTCAGCCAGCTGCCGTAGCAGGGATTCGTCGAAGTGCAGGCCGGCGGTGGGCGCGGCCACCGAGCCGGGTGTGCGGGCATAGACCGTCTGGTAGCGCGCTTCGTCTTCCGGCTCGGCCGGGCGGGCGATGTAGGGCGGCAGCGGCAGCCGGCCATGGCGCTCGACGAGCTGGGGCAGATCGCCTTCGCCGACGAGCCGAAGGTGGTAAAACTCGCCGTCGCGGCCCACGACTTCGACGTCGAAAGCCTCTTCCAGCCGCAGGCGCATGCCCGGGCGCGGGGGCTTGCTCGCGCGCACCTGGGCGAGCGCTTCCTGCGTGCCGACGAGCCGCTCGACGAGCACCTCTACCGCGCCGCCGCTTTCCTTGCGCCCAAAAAGGCGCGCGTGGATCACCCGGCTGTCGTTGAAGACGAGCAGGTCGCCTTCTTCGAGAAATCCGGGCAGATCGCGAAAGAGCCGGTCGTGCAGCGCTTCGCCCTCGAGCACGAGCAGACGGCTGGCGCTGCGCTCGGGTAGCGGCGCCTGGGCGATGAGCTCGGGCGGCAGGGAAAAATCGAAGTCGTGCACCGTCAGCGACGGGGCTTTGCGTAGGCTGGGTTCTTGCATATAATCTTTCTTCCGCGCCGGGATGGCGGAACAGGTAGACGCAGCGGACTCAAAATCCGCCGGTGGCGACACCGTGAGGGTTCGACTCCCTCTCCCGGCATTTTATCATCAGGCGCATTCTTTCCCTTGGATGGGCCGATGCCTGGCAGCCCGGAATGGACGGCTGCAGGGCGGCTTGTCGCCTCGATACCTCGACTGCCAAGACCCTTTGCCCGGATTCTACTCGAGGTGGTTTTCGCGGTGCACGACCCTTTCCTGGTTTATTCCTCCCCTTCATCGGCATTTTTCTCCGTGAACCATTGCCTCAAAAATTTTTTGTGCTATTATTCAAACAAACGTAAGAAACAATTGGTGCATCCCATGCGTTCTCCAGAGTTCCCTCCCTCCCTTGGTGGTCGCGCTCGCCTTCGGGCGAGCGCCTTTTTTTGCCAGAAAGAGGAGTATGGGTCGGCTATCATGGAAGCTCGATTCGTGTCCTCAGGAGAAAACCATGTCGGATGTGCTGCCAGATCGTCAACCGGAATTGCGGGTGATGCCAATGCCTTCGGATCTCAATCCGGCGGGCGACGTGTTTGGGGGCTGGGTGATGGCGATGGTCGACATCGCGGGGTCCTTGCCAGCGCGCCGTCGCAGCCGAGGGCGCGTGGCCACGGTGGCGGTCAACAGCTTCGTGTTCAAACAGCCCATTGCCGTGGGTGACGTGGTGAGTCTGTATGCGGAGATCGTCTCGGTGGGGCGTACCTCGATCACGGTGGACGTCGAAGTCTTCGCCGAGCGCCATCCCGAGCGTCCGGTCGTGGTGAAGGTCACCGAAGCCCGGCTCACCTACGTGGCGCTCGATGCGCAGGGCAACAAACGCCCCATAGAGGGGAGCTGAACGGTCCGGCTTGCCGAGGAGGCTTCGTCGGAACGTGGCAGGTAAAAAAGAAAGAGCGGGCGTATGCCCGTTGGTTCGTGACGAAGAGGAGGAGACGAGCAATGAAGAAGAAACTTTTGGCCGTGGTAATTCCGTCGTTGTTCGCCGCCAGTTCCACGGCGCTGGCCAGCGGTTTTCAGCTCATGGAACAGAGCGCGAGCGGCATCGGCAATGCTTATGCTGGTTCGGCTGCCGTGGCCGACGATGCCGGAACAATTTTTTATAACCCGGCGGGAATGACACGTCTGAAAGCCCGCGAGGTCTCACTCGGCGTGGCGGCGATCAAACCCAGTTTCAAGTTCGATGACAGAGGGAGTCTTGCGGCGCCAGGCGCACCCTTGACCGGCAGCAACGGCGGGGATGCCGGCGGTTGGGCAGCGGTACCCAACGGCTATTATTCGCAGAAGATCAACGATCGCTTGTGGCTCGGCCTGGGGATGGGCGTGCCCTTCGGTCTCGTGACGGAGTACGACGACGACTGGATCGGCCGATTCCATTCGACCAAGTTCGAGATCAAGACGATCAACGTCAATCCTTCCCTGGCATTCAAGGTGAATGAGGCGGTCTCGCTGGGATTCGGGGTGAGCGTACAGCGTTTCGAGGCGACATACGATCGCTACGCAGGCGTGGCGGCGCCGGGGCCTCTGAAATCCTTCGGTGTAAGCGATGCGGCGATGCAGCGAACCAAGTTACGCCTCGAAGCGGACGATGTCTCCTGGGGGTGGAACGTGGGCATACTCTTTACCCCCACCGAAAGGACCAAGCTGGGGTTCTCCTATCGATCCAAGGTGAAGCACGATCTCGATGGCGACCTCGAGGCCAGAGGCCCGGCTGCGCCGGTGCTGAGCAACCCACGGGTTGGCTTGGCCGGCGTCGACGCCGAGGTGTCGGTGGATCTGCCAGATACCTTCATCGCCAGTGCGGCGCAGGGAGTTGGTGAGCGGTGGGAGATCCTCGCCGACGTGTCGTGGACTGGCTGGAGCAGTCTGAACGTGCTGCCAATCTACCGTTCGAGCGGGGTTCAGTCCGGTTCGGTGGCCGATACTTTGGCTACTCGTTTTCAGGATACATGGCGCGTGGCTTTGGGAGCACGCTATCGTTACGATGAGCACTGGTTACTGAAGTTTGGGGTGGCCTACGACGAGTCGCCGGTGCGCGATGCCGAGCGTCGGCTCACGGCGCTGCCGGACAACGACCGCATCTGGGTATCGCTGGGGGCTCGCTGGATGCCGGATGCCGACAACCGGGTAGACCTAGGGCTGGCGTATCTGTTCATCGACGACACGCGCATCGACCGCAACGCGATGGCTGAAGGGAAGGGATGGGTGCGTGGCCAATACGAAGGCGATGTGTGGCTGGCTGGGGTGCAATATTCCCGTTCGTTTTAAGTGTGCGGGTTTGGCGAGCAGGGTATTCGTGTGAAGCAAGGAGAAGCGAGTGGAACGTCTGAGGATCCGCAAGGTGGCCGTGCTCGGCGCCGGGGTGATGGGGGCGCAGATCGCCGCGCATTGCGCCAATGCCGACCTGCCGGTGGTGTTGTTCGATCTACCCTCGGGCGAGGGGGATCGCAATGCGACGGTGCTCAGGGCGCTCGAGGGGCTGAAGCGCCTCGATCCGGCGCCGCTGGCCGAGTCGCAGCGGCTCGGCTGGATTCAACCGGCCAATTACGACGACGATCTGGAGGCGCTGCGCGAGTGCGATCTGGTGATCGAGGCGATCGCCGAGCGCCTGGACTGGAAACAGTCCCTTTATGAACGCGTGGCGCCTTTTCTCGCGGAAGGGGTCACGCTGGCCTCGAACACGTCGGGCCTGTCGATCACTGCGCTCGCGCAGGCGCTGCCCGAGGCGGTGCGCCGCAATTTCTGCGGCATCCATTTCTTCAATCCACCGCGCTACTTGCCGCTCGTGGAGCTGGTGCCGCATGCGGGTAGCGACGCAGCACGGCTCGATGCGCTGGAGGGTTGGTTGACGACGCGCTTGGGGAAATCGGTGATCCGGGCCAAGGATACGCCCAACTTCATCGCCAACCGCGTCGGCGTGTTTTCCATCCTCGCGGTGATGCATCACACGCAGCGGCTGGGCCTGGGGTTCGACGAAGTCGACGCGCTCACGGGGCCGCGCATCGGCCGTCCCAAAAGCGCGACGTACCGCACGGCCGACGTGGTGGGGTTGGACACGCTGGCACACGTCATCGGGACGATGCAGACGACCCTGCCCGACGATCCCTGGCATGAGATCTTTCGCGTGCCGCCGTGGCTTGAGGTTTTGATCCGGCAGGGTGCCTTGGGGCAGAAGAGCGGCGCCGGGGTCTATCGCAAGGAGAAAGGGAACATCCTGGTGCTCGATCTATCCGCCGGGACTTACCGTCCGGCCCAGGGAGAAGTGGCGCCGGAAGTGGAGGAGATCCTCGCCCTGCGCGATGTGCGCGAGCGCTTTGCCCGGCTACGCGCGAGCGGGCATCCTCAGGCCCAGTTTCTGTGGGCGCTGTTTCGCGACGTGTTCCACTACTGCGCTTTCCATCTGGCGACGATCGCCGACAGCGCCCGCGACGTCGATCTGGCGATGCGCTGGGGGTTCGGCTGGGCCATGGGGCCTTTCGAGACCTGGCAGGCGGCGGGTTGGCGCGACATCGCCCGGTCGATCGAGGAAGATCGTGCCGCCGGCCTCACGCTCGCCAACGTGCCGCTGCCAGCCTGGGTGGAGGGGCTCGAAGGCACGCACTCGGCCAAGGGTTCGTGGAGCGCGGCGCGCAGCACGTGGGTGGGACGCTCTTCGCTCGCGGTATATCGGCGTCAGCTCTATCCCGACAGGGTCTTGGGGGAAAGATTCGACGATCCGGGCGAGACCTTGTGGGAGAACGAGGGGGTGCGCCTGTGGCGTCGCCCCGATCAGGACCAGGGCGTGGGGATCGTCTCGGTGCGCACCCGCCATCACACGCTGGGCGCAGCGGTGATCGAGGGCATCCTGGAGGCAGTGGCGCGGGCCGAGCGTGAGCTCGATGCGCTGGTGCTGTGGCACGAGGCTCCGTTTGCGCTGGGCGCCGACCTGAAGCAGGTGCTCGAGGCGGCACAGGCTGGCCGGTTCGATCAACTGGAGACCATGGTCGAACGATTCCAGCAGGCATCCATGCGGCTCAAGCACGCCGAGATTCCCGTGGTGGCGGCGATCGAGGGCATGGCCTTGGGCGGGGGCTGCGAGTTCGCTCTGCATGCGGCGCATCGGGTGTTCGCGCTCGAATCCTACGTCGGTCTGGTGGAGGTGGGCGTGGGGCTCATTCCGGCCGGGGGCGGATGCAAGGAACTGGCGATCCAGGCGCATCGCATGGCCCGGCGTACCGCTGGCGGTGACGTCTTCGCGTTCATTCAGCCGATGTTCGAGCAGGTGGCCAAGGCCAAGGTCTCGCGCAGTGCGCTCGAGGCGCAGGCGATCGGCTATGGCCGGGTCGGGGACGACGTGGTGATGCACCCGAAGGAATTGCTCTATGTGGCGATCCGTCGTGCCCGCTCTCTGGCCGAGGCGGGCTACCGTCCGCCGCTGCCCGAGCGTGAGGTCGTGGTGGCGGGGCGAAACGGCATTGCCACCTGCGAGATGATGCTGGTCAATATGCGCGAAGGGGGATTCATTTCCGAGCACGACTACCGTGTCGGCAAGGGGGTGGCCACTGCGTTGTGCGGAGGGGAAGTGGAGAGCGGAGCCCGGGTGCCGGTGGAATGGCTGCTGGCGGTGGAGCGGCGCGAATTCATGGCGCTGCTGCGCACGCCCCAGACGTTGGAACGCATCGCACATACGCTCGCAACGGGCAAACCGCTGCGCAACTGAGGAAAGGAGCAACGATGAGCAAACGAGGGCAGGATGCCTATGTGGTGGCAGCGGTACGCACGCCGGTGGGTCGCAAGGGCGGGATGCTACGCCATGTACGACCGGACGACATGCTGGCGCACGTGCTGCGAGCGGTGACGGAAAAGGTGCCGTCGCTCGATCTGGCGGAGATCGGCGACGTGATCACGGGCTGCGCCATGCCCGAGGCCGAGCAGGGGATGAACGTGGCCCGCATCGGCCTCTTGCTGGCTGGTTTTCCGGTGCAAGTGCCGGGCGTGACGATCAACCGCTTCTGCGCTTCCGGCCTGCAGGCGGTGGCCGACGCGGCGGCGCGCATCCGCTTGGGTGAGGCCGACGTGATGGTCGCCGCGGGCACCGAGTCGATGAGCGTGATGCCGCAGATCATGGGCAACAAGGTGAGCCTCAACCCGAAGGTGGTGGAATCGGACGAGAACCGGGCCATCGCTTACGGGATGGGGTTGACCGCAGAGGTGGTGGCACGCAAATATGGCGTGTCGCGTGAGGATCAGGATGCCTTCGCCCTGGAATCACACCGCAAGGCAGTGGCGGCAATCGACGCAGGGTACTTCCGCGACGAGATCGCTCCCCTGATGGTACGAACGCACCTGCCCGGCGCCGAGGGAACGGTGGCGGTGCGCGAGTCGATGGCCGAGATCGACGAGGGGCCGCGGCGCGATACCTCACCGGAGCGGCTCGCCTCCCTCAAACCGGTATTCGCTGCGCGCGGCAGCGTGACCGCCGGCAACAGCTCGCAGATGTCCGACGGGGCGGGGGCAGTGTTGCTGATGTCCGAAGCGGCGCTCGAACGCTATGGAGTGCGGCCCATTGCCCGCGTGGTATCGTACGCGGTGGTCGGCGTGCCGCCGGAGGTGATGGGAATCGGTCCGGTGGAAGCCATCCCCCGAGCCTTGCAGCGTGCCGGCCTGAAACAGGATGATCTCGACTGGATCGAGCTCAACGAGGCGTTCGCGGCGCAATCGTTGGCGGTGATGCGCACGCTGGGGCTGGATCCGGCCAAGGTGAATCCGCTGGGCGGGGCGATCGCTTTGGGCCATCCTCTGGGGGCAACCGGAGCGATCCGTACCGCCACCCTGATGGCGGCGATGCAACGCGACCCGAAGGTGCGCTATGGCATGGTGACGATGTGCATCGGCACGGGTATGGGGGCAGCGGGGATCTTCGAGCGGGTGTAGACGGGAGGAAGTATGGCGCAGACGGTGCTGTGGGAGGTGGTCGACGGAATCGGACGGTTGGAGCTCAACCGTCCGGAGTCGCTCAACGCCTTGTCGTTCGACATGATGGAAGCGCTCGACGCGGCGAGCGCCGCTTTGGTGCAGCGTACTGATCTGCGCGTGCTGGTGGTGAGCGGGCGCGGCGGGCATTTCATGGCCGGCGGCGACATCCGCGATTTCTCCCGCCTGCTCGACCGCACGCCCGGCGAGCGACGTGAAACGTTTCGCACCGCGATCGAGCAGCGGGTGAATCCGGTGGTGGAGCGCCTGAGCCGCGTGCCCTGTCCGGTAGTGGCGAAGGTGAGCGGCGCCTGCGCCGGCTTCGGCATGTCGCTCATGCTCGCCTGCGATCTGGCGATCGCCTCGAGCGACGCGGTGTTTACCACGGCCTATGCCATGCTGGGGCTTCCGGCCGACGGGGGGTTGTCCTACTTCTTACCCCGGGCGGTCGGTAGCCGGCGTGCGGCGGAGCTTTTCCTCCTCGCGGAACGCTTCGACGCGCAGCGTGCCTTGGAACTGGGGCTCGTCAACCGCGTGGTCGCGCCCGAAGCGCTCGATGCCGAAGTCGAGGCGCTGGCCGCACGCCTGGCCGCCGGACCGAGCTATGCCTATGGGCGTATCCGCTCGCTGCTCGCCGATTCGCTCGAACAGAGCCTGGAAGCGCAGCTCCTCGCCGAGGCCGAGGCGTTTGGCGACTGCAGCGCCACCGAGGATTTCGTCGAAGGCATCGAAGCCTTCCTCGCCAAGCGCAAGCCACGTTTCCGCGGTCGCTGAACGCGCTTTCGGTGCATGCCTCGATCTTCCCCGCTTGGCGGGAATGCCGGACGGCTTTATCATTGCCGAGGTAAAGGACGGCGGAGCGCTGAGCGTGCAGTGGGTGATCGGCGGGATCCTGGTGGCGAGCATCGCCTGGGTGGTGTTCGAGGTCGTGCGCTGGTGGCGTGTCCGGCAACGGATGGCTTCTCCGCCTTTGCCGCAGTCGGCCGCTCCTTTCGGGCTCGATCTCACGGTGAAGACGCTGGAGCGCCGCTGTGAGGCGATGCAGCACGCGCTCGATGAGCACGCCCGTCAGCTGCAGCAGATCCTCGACCGATTGCAGCGCCTCGAACAGTCTGCTGCGGCAGAACCGGCTCCGGCGCCTTCCCCCGTCGAACCGCTCGCCGCTTCCCCCGAATATGTAGAGCCGATGGTGCTTGCCCGCCGTGGGCTCGATGCACCAGCGATCGCCGCGCGCTGCGGCATCACGCTCGGCGAGGCGGAGCTGTTGGTGGCGATGGCGCGCGGCGACCGGGGAACTGCACCATGAAGGCGGGCAAGGGGACTTCCACACCTTTTCCCTGGAAGCGGGTGGCGCCCGCCTCCGTGCTCGCCGCCGTGGCGGCTTTCGCGCTGTGGTACCTGGCGAACGAGCAAAAGGCGCCCAAACCTGCGCCCCCCGTCGCGGTGCCCGTCGTTGCGGCGAAAGTGTCGGCGCGCGTTGCCCCTGTTTCTCCCGAACAACCCTCCGGAAACGCCAGCGCTTCGCCGGAGCAAACTCGCCCCGAACCGGCTGCGCCGGAACGCGCCACGGCCGAGCATACCGAGCGCATTTCTCCCGGCAACGATCTCCGCGGAGCGGAAACCCTGCACGGCGAGGCGTCTGCGCCCGCCCCATCGGCGGAAATGCCGGAGAAATCCCCCTTTGCTATGCGTTCGAAACCTCTGGACAAGGGATATTATGTGCCGGTGGGCGTGTTTGGCCGGCTGGACGCTGCCGAGCGACTCGCCGGGCAGCTGGATGCGCTGGGTTTTCCGGCGCGGCTGCAGTCCAGGGTGTTGGTCGGCCCTTATGCCACGCGCCAGGAAGCGCAGCAGGTGGCCGAACGGCTCAAACGCCAGCACAAGCTCGGCGCTGCCGGTGTGATGCAGGTCAAGTGAGACATTCAAATCAACGGTAAGGAGGTGTGCGATGAAACTGCAAAGTCCGGTGTTGGGCGAAGTGGACGTGGCCGAAGACAAGGTGATCGAGTTTCCCAATGGCCTACCAGGGTTCGAGGCGTGCAAGCGTTTCATGCTGGCGCACGATGCGGAAGGGAAGGCGGGCGAAGATCGTCCCAAGGTCTTCATCCTGCAGAGTCTGGACGATCCCGAAGTGGCCTTTTCCGTGGTGAGCCCGGATGCCTTGGGCGTGCGCTACGAGATCACCCTCTCCGACGGCGAGGCGGCCCAGTTGCAGATCGAAAAGCCCGAGGATGTGGCCTTGGCCGTGATCGTGCGCCGAGCCGATGGAGCCGAGGCGAACACGCCGCAGGACACCGGCTTGCGGGCGAACTTCATGGGGCCGCTCCTCATCAACACCGCCGCGCGCCGCGGACTGCAGAAAGTGCTCGAGCGCTTCAGCTGTGAAATGGTCGTGCGGGCGTAAGGAGCAGGGCAATGCGACGTCACGTCAATACCGACAAGGCTCCGGCGGCGATCGGCACCTATTCCCAGGCGGTGTTCGCCGGCGATACGCTCTATCTCTCCGGCCAGCTGGGGCTCGATCCGGCCACGATGACGCTTCCGGCCGAATTCGCCGCCCAGTGCGAGCGCGTGTTCGCCAATCTGAAGTCGGTGGTGGAGGCGGCCGGGGCGAGCCTCGATCAGGTGGTCAAGCTCACGGTCTTTCTCACCGATCTGTCTTATTTTGCCACCGTCAACGAGGTGATGGCGCGCTACTTCACCGCGCCCTATCCGGCACGCTCGGCGGTGGAGGTGAAAGGGCTGCCGCGCGGGGCGATGGTGGAGGCCGAGGCCGTCGTCTGGCTGGGGGCGTGATCCGGCCTTGCCTGCGCAAGCGCCTTTCCGCCATCCGCTGGAATCCTGGCCGGGCGTCGGCCCGGCGGTAGCCGCGCGCCTGGTGAAACTCGGGGTGATGCGCCCCGAGGATCTCCTTTTTCTCCTGCCGCTGCGCTACGAAGACGAGACGCGCGTCACGCCCGTGGCGCAGGCGCAGGCCGGTTCGTCCGTGCTCGTGGAAGGCCGCATCGTGCGGGTGGAGCGCAAGGAGGGGCCGCGACCACAGCTCGTCGCGCATCTGGACGACGGCACGGGCCTGCTCACCGGGCGCTGGCTGCACGTCTATGCCGGTACCGCCAAACGGCTGGAGCCGGGTAAGCACATGCGCTGGTTCGGTGAAATCCGGGTCGGGTTCTTCGGCGAGCGCGAGATGTTCCATCCGCGGCTGGTGCCGATCGAATCGCCCCTGCCCGATCGCCTCACGCCGGTCTATCCGAGCGTGGAAGGATTGTCGCAGGGGCTTTTGCGCCGTCTGGTGCGCCGGGCGCTGGAGGTGGTTGCGCCCGCCGAGTGGCTCGACGAGACGCTGCGCGCGCGTGAGCACTTGCCACCGCTGCGCGAGGCGCTCGAATTCCTGCACACGCCCCCCGCCGGTGCCGATGAACGTCGGCTGGAATACGCGCGCCGCCGTCTCAAGCTGGAGGAATTGGTGGCGCAGCAGGCGTCGATGCGCCGCGCGCGCGCCGTGCGGCTCGCGGCCACGGCACCGGCCTTGCCCGAAGAAGAAGGTCCGGTGCGCCGGGCGCTGCGCGAGGCATTGCCTTTTACCCTCACCGCCGCGCAGCGGCGGGTGCTCGCCGAGATCGACGCCGATCTGGAAAAACCCCATCCGATGCACCGCTTGCTCCTGGGCGACGTGGGCAGCGGCAAGACGGTGGTGGCGGCGCTCGCGCTCGCGCGGGCGCTGGATGGAGGGCACCAAGGAGCGCTGATGGTGCCCACCGAGATCCTCGCCGTCCAGCATGCGCGCAAACTCGGTGAGTGGCTCGCTCCGGCCGGGATCGAGGTGGCGCTGCTCACCGCCGCCACCCCGGCCAAGGCGGCGCAGGCGCTGCGCGCCCGGCTTGCCGAAGGGGAACCGCTGCTGGTGGTCGGCACGCACGCGCTCATCGAAGAGGCGGTGGCTCTGCCGCGTCTGGCGCTCGCGGTGGTCGACGAGCAGCACCGCTTCGGCGTGCGCCAGCGCTTCGCCCTGCGCGCGAAGGCAGGCGAGGGGCTCTCGCCGCACCTTCTGATGATGTCCGCCACCCCCATTCCGCGCACGCTCGCGCTGGCGATCTACGCCGACCTGGAAGTGTCGCTGCTCGACGAGCGCCCGCCGGGGCGCCAGCCGGTGCAGACCGTGCTGCTGTCGCAGAGGCGCCGAGGCGAGCTCATCGAGCGGGTGCGCCGCTGGTGCGCCCAGGGGCGACAGGCCTATTGGGTCTGCCCCTTGATCGAAGAATCGGAAGTGTTGGACCTGCAGGCGGCGACCGCCACCTGGCAGGAGCTTGCCGCGACGATGCCGGAGCTGCGGGTCGGCCTACTGCACGGGCGGCTCAAGAATGAAGAAAAGCAGGAGGTGATGGCGCGGTTCGTGGCTGGCGCCCTCGACGTGCTGGTGGCGACCACCGTGATCGAGGTGGGCGTGGACGTGGCCAACGCGAGCCTCATGGTGATCGATCACGCCGAGCGATTCGGCCTGGCGCAGCTGCATCAGCTGCGCGGGCGCGTGGGGCGTGGCAGCGAGGCGTCTTTTTGCGTGCTGTGCTACGGCGAGCCGCTGTCGGCCACGGCGCGCGAACGGCTCGCGGCGATTCGCGCCAACGACGATGGTTTCGCGCTCGCGCGCGAGGATTTGCGGCTGCGCGGCCCGGGCGAATTCGTCGGGCTGCGCCAGAGCGGCGTGCCCAGCCTGCGCGTGGCCGACCTGGTGGCGGACGAGGATCTGGTGCCGCTCGCGCAGCAGCTCGCCGACGAGGTGCTCGCGCGCGATCCGGCGCTCGCCGAAACCCTCATCCGGCGCTGGGTGCCGGGCGGCGGGGCGTGGCTCCATGCCTGAGGGCACGCTCTTCTTCGTGCCGCGCTGGCGCGCCGGGCTGGCTTTGGGGGCGCCGCGCCGCCTGGGGCCATGGCTGGCCGAACGCGGCTCGCTCACCGCCCGCATCCGGGCGCATTGCCGGGAGTTCGCCGTGCGCCGCCTGTTCGAGGGGTGGGGTCACCCCTATCCGGACGAGGCGATCGCCCTGAACGTGCCAATCCGGGCGAGGGTGCGCGTGCGCGAGGTGGCGCTGCTCGCCGACGGCGCGCCGGTGGTATTCGCGCGCTCGCTCGCCACGCGGCAGGGGCTGCGATACCCGTGGCGCCTGCTGCAGCGCATCGGCAACCGTCCGCTGGGCGCGGCGCTCTTCACCGATCCGACGGTGCACCGCGGCACCGTGCAGACGGTGCGGCTCGATGCGCGCGATCCGCGGTATCATCGCGCATCGGCGCTGTGGCGGGAAGTGCCGCCGGGCTTGTGGGCGCGGCGCTCGCTCTTTTGGCGGGCGGGGGCGCCGCTGCTCGTGAGTGAGGTGTTCCTGCCGCCGATCGACTTTCTCATGGCACCGACGTGACGAGCGATGAACGCGAATTTCGACTGGAGCGCGCGCCTGCCGCTCTATTGGCAACTGATCCGAGGTGATCGCCCCATCGGCACGCTGCTGCTGCTGTGGCCGACTCTGATCGCCCTGTGGTGGGCCGCAGGCGGGGTGCCGCCGCCGGGGGTCTTCTTCGTTTTCGTGGTGGGAACCTTCCTCATGCGTTCGGCGGGCTGCGCCATCAACGACTGGGCCGACCGCGACTTCGATGCCCACGTCGAACGCACGCGCGAGCGGCCGCTTGCCGCCGGAAAGATCTCGCCCCAGGAGGCGCTCAAGGTCGCCGCGGTGCTGGCCGGGCTTGCCTTCCTCCTGGTGCTGCCCCTAGGCTGGAGGGTGGTGGCGTGGTCGGTGCCGGCGCTCGTGATCGCTGCCACCTATCCCTTCACCAAGCGCTTTCTGCCGGTGCCCCAGGCTTACCTGGGCGTGGCGTTTTCCTTCGGCATCCCCATGGCCTGGGTGGCGATCCGCGGCGAAACCGACGCGGCGTGCTGGACGCTCTTTGCCGCCAACTTCTTCTGGACCATCGCCTATGACACCGAATACGCCATGGCCGACCGCCCCGACGACCTGAAACTGCCGGTGCATTCTTCGGCCATCACCTTCGGGCGCTGGGACGTGCTGGCGGTGTTTCTCTGTTACCTCGCGGCCTTTGCCCTGTGGGCGCGCGCCGGCATCCTCGCCGGGGCCGGGGCGCCTTTCCTCGTCTCCTTGGTGGTGGCCGCGGGCATCGCTGCTTACCATCTGGAGCTCATCGGCACGCGCGAGCCGGCGCGCTGCTTCAAGGCATTCCTGCACAACAACTACATCGGGCTCGTGCTCTTTGCCGGCGTCGTGCTCGATCTGTGGCGTGCTTGAAGGGAGAACGAAGTGACGCAGACGGCTTTCCTCGAATTGCTGCGCGGGCGCTGGCGCGATCCGGCGCGGCTACTCTGTGTGGGGCTGGATCCGGAACCGGAACGCCTGCCGCGCAGCGTGCGCGCTTTGCCGCTCGCCGAGGGGGTCTGGGTGTTCTGCCGCGAGGTGATCGAGGCGTGCGCGCCTTACGTGTGCGCCTTCAAGCCGCAGATCGCGCATTTCGCCGCCCTGGGTTTGGAGAGCGTGCTCGAGCGGCTCGTCGCCCACGTGAAGCTGCATCATCCCGACATTGCCGTGATCCTGGACGCCAAGCGCGGTGACATCGGCTCCACCGCCCGTCACTATGCGCGCGAAGCCTTCGAGCGTTACGGGGCCGATGCGGTCACGGTGAATCCCTATCTGGGCGGCGACTCGCTCGAACCTTTCTTCGCTTACCCGGGCAAGGGGGTGTTCGTGCTGTGCCGCACGTCCAATCCGGGAAGCGCCGAGCTGCAGGCGCTGGAGCTGGCTGGCGGCGAGCGGCTCTTCGAGCGCGTGGCGCGCCTGGCTGCTGGCCCGTGGAATACGAACGGGCAGGCGGGCTTGGTGGTGGGCGCGACCTGGCCGCAGGAAGTGGCGCGGGTGCGCTCGTTCGCGCCGGGCGTGCCGCTGCTCGTGCCGGGCATTGGTGCGCAGGGCGGCGACCTGGCGGCCACGGTGCGCGCCGGCTGGTGGCGTCCCGAGTTTCCCGGCCTGATCCTCAATTCCTCGCGCGCCATCCTCTACGCGAGTGAGGGCGAGGATTGGCAGCAAGCCTCTGCCGCGGCGGCGCAGTCCCTCGTGGCCGAGGTGCGTGCGTTGCTCGCCGATCTGGGATGAGCGCCGTGGCGTTTGCCGATCTGCGCGAGTTCTGCGCCCGGCTCGAGGCGCTGGGCGAGCTCAAACGGGTGTCCGAACCCGTGGATACGCACCTGGAGCTCACGGCGCTTGCCGAGCGCGTCCTGCGACGCCAGGGACCGGCGCTGCTCGTCGAGCGTCCGCACACCCAAGGCCGGACGCATTCGATCCCGGCGCTTGCCAATCTCTTCGGCACGCCGCGCCGGGTGTTGCTGGGCATGGGGCAGGACGTGGGCGAGGACGGCGACTGGCGCGAGCCGCTGCGCGACGTCGGGCGCCTGCTCGCTTATCTGAAAGAACCGGAGCCGCCGCGGGGCTGGCGCGACGCCTGGGAGAAGATGCCGGTGCTGCGCAAGGTGCTCGACATGGCGCCGAAGGTCGTCTCGCGCGCGCCCTGCCGCGAAGTAGTGTGGGAGGGGGCGGAGCTCGACCTTTCCCGGCTGCCCATCCAGCACTGCTGGCCGCGGGATGCGGGTCCGCTCATCACCTGGGGGCTGGTGGTCACCCGCGGGCCGCACAAGAAGCGCCAGAACCTGGGGATCTACCGCCAGCAAGTGATCGGGTCAGACCGGGTGATCATGCGCTGGCTCGCCCATCGCGGTGGGGCGATCGATTACGCCGAACACGCCCGTCTGCACCCCGACGAACCTTTTCCCGTGGCGGTGGTGATCGGCTGCGATCCGGCCACCATCCTTGCCGCGGTCACGCCGGTGCCCGATACCCTTTCCGAGTACCAGTTCGCCGGCTTGCTGCGCGGCGCCAAAACCGAGCTCACCGAGGCCGTGGGGGGCTTGCAGGT
Organism: Tepidiphilus thermophilus; assembly: GCF_001418245.1. Taxonomy (NCBI): domain Bacteria; kingdom Pseudomonadati; phylum Pseudomonadota; class Hydrogenophilia; order Hydrogenophilales; family Hydrogenophilaceae; genus Tepidiphilus; species Tepidiphilus thermophilus. The sequence goes on along the minus strand of NZ_LIPU01000006.1, from coordinate 81,771 downwards.
GCCGGCGCGCGCCGAGATCGTGCTCGAAGGGCACATCCATCCCGGCGACACGGCTCTCGAAGGTCCATTCGGGGATCACACGGGCTATTACAACGAGCAGGCGGTCTTCCCCGTGCTCACGCTCGAGCGCATCACGCTGCGGCGCGATGCGATCTACCACACCACTTACACCGGCAAGCCGCCTGACGAGCCGGCGGTGCTGGGCGTGGCCCTGAACGAAGTCTTCGTGCCGCTGCTGCAGCGCCAGTATCCGGAGATCGTCGATTTCTACCTGCCGCCGGAGGGCTGCTCCTACCGCATGGCGCTGGTGTCGATCAAAAAGGCCTATCCAGGGCACGCCAAGCGTGTGATGTTCGGCATCTGGGGCTTCCTGCGCCAGTTCATGTACACCAAGTTCATCGTGGTGGTGGACGAGGACGTCGACATCCGCAACTGGCAGGAAGTGATCTGGGCGCTCACCACGCGCGTGGATGCGGCGCGCGACACGCTGATCGCCGAGCACACGCCCATCGACTATCTCGACTTCGCCTCGCCCGAAGCCGGGCTGGGCAGCAAGATGGGGATCGACGCCACGAACAAGTGGCCCGGCGAGACACAGCGTGAGTGGGGCCGGGCCATCGTCCAGGATCCGGAAGTGGAGGCGCGCGCGGCGGCGCTCGTCGAGCGGCTGCTCGGCTGAAGGCGCCGCGCGACGCCTCTAGCCGCCCGCCGCTTTCTCCACCAGCCCGTTGTGCCGTAGCAGCGCGTCGATGCGCGGCTCGCGGCCGCGGAAGGCGCGGAAGGATTCGGCCGCGGGGCGGCTTGCGCCCACGGCGAGGATCTCGCGCCAGAAGCGGCGTCCGGTATCGGGATCGAGCACGGTGCCGGTGCGCGCCTGGGCTTCCTCGAACGCCTCGTAGGCATCGGCCGAGAGCACTTCGGCCCATTTGTAGCTGTAGTAGCCGGCCGCATAGCCGCCGGCGAAGATGTGCGAGAAGCTCTGGGGAAAGCGATGCCAGGAAGGCGGGCGGATCACCGCCACCTCGTCGCGCACTTCTTCCAGGATGCGCAGTACCTCGGCAAGCGGCACGCGTTCGGGCGCCGGTTCCTGGGCCTTGGCAAGCTCGCGGTGGATGCGCAGGTCGAAGAGCGAGAATTCGATCTGGCGCACCATCTGCATGCCGGCCTGGAAATTTTTCGCCGCGCGCATCTTCTCGTAGAGCGGGCGCGGCAGTGGCTCGCCCGTGTCGACGTGGGCGGTGATGTGCTGCAGCACTTCCCATTCCCAGGCGAAGTTTTCCATGAACTGACTTGGCAGCTCCACCGCGTCCCATTCGACATGATTGATGCCCGAGATGGGTGCTTCGTCGACCTGGGTGAGCATGTGATGCAGTCCGTGGCCCATTTCGTGGAAGAGGGTGAGCACGTCGTCGTGGGTGAGCGTGGGGGGCTTGCCGCCCACCGGCGGGGCGAAGTTGCACACGAGGTAGGCCACCGGCAGCATGAGGGACTCGTCCTCGCGTCGGCGCGATTTGGCGCTGTCCATCCAGGCGCCGCCACGTTTGGTGTCGCGGGCGTAGAGGTCGACGTAGAAATAGGCGATCGGCGCGCCGTCGCGCTCGACGCGGTAGAAGGTCACGTCCGGATGCCACACGGGGGCGGTGTCGGGCACGAGGCGCACGCCGAAGAGCCGTTCCAAGAGGGCGAAGAGCCCCTCCAGGACGCGCGGCAGCGGCAGGTAGCGCCGCACTTCCTGTTCGGAATAGTCGTAGCGCGCCTGGCGCAATTTTTCCGAGGCATAGGCGATGTCCCACGGTTCGAGCGGATCGAGCCCGAGGGTGTCGCGGGCGAAGGCGCGCAGTTCTTCCAGGTCGCGCAGGGCGAAGGGCTTGGCGCGGGCGGCGAGTTCCCGCAGGAAGGAAGCGACTTCCTCCGGATGGTCGGCCATCTTGGGCACGAGCGAGTAGCTGGCGTAGTCGGGGTAGCCCAGCAGTAGCGCCTCTTCGCCGCGCAGCGCCAGGATGCGTTCGATGAGCGGGCCGTTGTCGCGCTCGGGGGGGCCGAACTCGGAGGCCCGCGTGGCGTGCGCCCGGTACATGCGCTCGCGCAGCGACCGATCGTCGGCGTACTGCATCACCGGCAGGTAGAAGGGCATCTGCAGGGTGAAGCACCAGCCCGGGCGATTCTGCGCCTGCGCCGCCTCGCGCGCCATGGCCCGCACTTCCTCCGGGATGCCGGAAAGTTGCGCCTCGTCCTCGATCCACTCCTGGTAGGCGTTGGTCGCATCGAGCACGTTTTCCGAGAACCTGGCCGCGAGCGCCGACAGTTCCTGCTGGATGTCGCGGTGGCGGGGTTTCTTCTCGGGCGGCAGTTCCGCGCCGGCAAGCCGATGGTCGCGCAGGTCGAGCTCGATCACGCGGCGGCGCTCGGGCGAGAGGCGGGCGAATTCGGGGCTTTGCGCGAGCGCCTGCGTCTTGCGGTAGAGCGCCTCGTTCTGCCCCAGTTCCGTCCAGAAACGCGTGACTTCGGGGAGCAGCTTGTTATAGGCCTCGCGCCAGGCGGGAGTGTCCATCACGCTGTGCAGGTGTCCGATCACGCCCCATGCGTCCGAGAGCTGCTCGAGCGCGTGTTCGAGCGGTGCGACGAAGTCTTCCCAAGTGGGCGGGGTGCGCTCATCCATCGCGTGGTCGATCGCGGCGCGGGCCCGCGCGATGAGTTCGGTGATGACCGGCTCGACGTCCTCCGGCCGGAGGCGGTCGAAGGGAGGGAGTTGAAAGGGTTGCAGCAGCGGATGCTCTGGTGCGTTCATCGTGTCCTCGAGGTGGATTCTCTTCAGGCGGGATTTTGCCACTGGTTGCGGGCGCGTGTCTCGCGCACGAGACAGGCGCCGAGAAAACCGAGGGCGGCGGCGCCGGCCAGGCAGGCGATCGCCGCGGTGAAATGCTCGGGCGCGTAGATCCGCACGCCGTCGACCACCGTGCCGTTCCAGGCATGGTCGATGAGCGCGCCGGCGAGCGGCTGCAGAAGGGCGCCGCCGAGGAATCCGCCCATGTTGGTGAGCGCCGTACTCATGCCCGAGAGCGCCGACGGATTGACCTCCTTGGCGCAGGCCCAGGTGAGCGAGAAGGAAGAGGTCGCAAGGCCCATGAGGGCGAAGAGGGGGAAGGTGAGGCGCTCGGGCAGGGGGCCGGCAAAGAGGCACACGCCCCAGCAGGCGAGGTAGACGGCGGCGGCGGGAATCAGCACCGCCTTGCGCCGCGCGAGCCGGTCCGACAAGGACCCGATGGCCAGGCACCCTACGGCGAAGGCGAGAAAGTAGAGAGAGAGGTGGTGCGAAGCCTGCAGTTTCGTCAGCCCGTGCACGCTCATGAGGTAGGGGGTAGCCCACAGGCCGGCGAAGGCGAAAAAGCTGCCGGCGATGCCGAAGTTGGCGAGCACGGCGGGCCAGGTGGCGCGGTTGCGCAGGATGGTCGCCAATCCGCCGAGGATCACGGTACGGTCGAAGCGCTTGAGGGTGCCCGGCTGCTCCGGTTCGATGAGCCGCCAGCACAGCACGGCGATGGCGAGCGACGCCAGCGCCGTAGCCACGAACACGCCGCGCCAGCCGGTGAGTTGCGCAAGCGCCGTGAGCGGCGTGCCGGCGAGCACCGAGCCGAGGTTGCCGACGAACATGCCCAGACCCACCAGGGAGGCGAAACGCCGCTCGTCGTACCACAGGGCGAAGAGCTTGAGCATGGCGATGAAGGTGACCGACACGCCAAGGCCCGTGAGGGTGCGTCCGGCGAGTGCCACTTCCAGCGACGGGGCGAGCGCGAAGAGGAGACTTCCCGCGGCGGCGACGAACCCGCCCGCCACGATGATGCGCCGCGGCCCCACGGTGTCGGCGAGGATGCCAGTGGGCAGCTGCATCAGCGTGTAGACGTAAAAATAGGTGGCGGCGAGCGTGCCGAGCGAGGCGGCGCTGGTGTGGAAGGCCGCAGCGAGCTCGGTGGCGATGCCAGCGGGGGCGAAGCGGTGGAAGAAGGACAAAACGTAGGCGGCGATGACGACGACGAGCGCCGTCGTGCGGCGGCTGTAGGCCATAGGGAGTCTCCTCTTTTTGTTTTCGGAATCGCGGCGAGGGGGGCTGCGCCGGAATTACCCCCTTCAGGAAGCGTTATTCCGGCAGCGATCGCCCAACCAGCCGCCGATACGCCTCGCGATACTTCTCGGCGGTCTTCCGGATGACTTCTTCCGGCAGGCGCGGGCCGGGCGCGGTCTTGTCCCAGGCGAGCGTCTCGAGATAGTCGCGCACGTACTGCTTGTCGAAGGAAGGCGGGTTGGTGCCGGGCTGCCAGGCGTCGGCCGGCCAAAAGCGGGAGGAATCGGGGGTGAGCACTTCGTCGATGAGGTGCAGCACGCCGGCCGCGTCGATGCCGAACTCGAACTTGGTGTCGGCAATCAGGATGCCGCGCTCGGCGGCGTAGTCGCGCGCCCGCGTGTAGAGCGCGAGCGCCGCAGCCTTGGCCTGGCGCGCGAGGGCGGCGCCGTCGTGCGGCGCGAGCTTTGCGGCGCACAGCGCCTCGGCCTGCTCGAAGGAAATGTTCTCGTCGTGCTCGCCCGCCTCGGCCTTGGTGGCCGGGGTAAAGATCGGCTCGGGCAGCCGCTCGGCAAGCCGCAGCCCCGCTGGGAGCGTGATGCCACAGACGCTGCCTTTCTGCTGATATTCTTTCCAGCCGGAGCCGATGAGATAGCCGCGCACCACCGCTTCGATGGGAAGCGGCTGCAGACGCTTGACCACCATGGCCCGCCCGGCGACCTGGTCGCGCTCTCCGGGCGCGACGACGGAAGTCGGATCGATACCGGTGCGATGATCCGGCACGATGCCGGCGAGCTGCTCGAGCCAGAATTCGGTGATCGCCGTGAGCACCTTGCCCTTGCCCGGGATGGGATCGGGCAGGACGACGTCGAAGGCGGAGAGCCGGTCGGTGGCGACGACGAGGAGCTTGTCCTCGCCAACCGCATAGAGGTCGCGTACCTTGCCGCGTCCGATGAGCGGCAGACTGGTGATGTGCGTCTCGAAGATCGCCTCGGCCATGGATCCTTCCCCGGCATTCTGAAAAAGGAAATTATCGCACGGGCGCTAGCCTTCGTGCTCCACTACCCGATGGACGCGGCGCACGCCCAGAGCGATCAGGGCGGCGAGCAGGGGGATGGACACGGCGGTGGCCAGTTCCGGCTTTATGTGCAGCCAGGGCTCGAAGCCTTTGGCGAGGTAATGCACGAGCTGCGAGCCGTAGTAGGTGATGGCCATCACCGACAGGCTCTCGACGGCTGCCTGCAGCCGCAGCTGCAGCTTGACGCGGCGGTTCATCTGCGCGAGCAGTTGCTGGTTCTGCCGCTCGAGTTCGAGATCGACGCGGGTGCGCAGCAGCTGGGAGTTGCGCGTCGAACGCTGCGAGAGCTCCTCCTGACGCCGCGCCACGGCGGCGCAGGTGTTCATGGCCGGGGCGAAACGCCGCTCCATGAAGCCCTGCAGGGTGGAATAGCCGGCAAGCCGGATCTCGCGCAGCTCGGCGATGCGCTGACGCACCAGGGCGCTGTAGGCTGCCGCGGCGCCAAAGCGGTAGGCGCTGGCGGCGATGGAATGCTCGATCTCGGCGGCCAGGTGCGTGAGCCGGGCAAGAATGTCGCGCTCGTCCTCGAACGAGGCGGCGCGGCTCATGGCGGCTACCAGTTCGGCCAGTTCCGCCTCTGCTCGACCCAAGAAGGCGCCGACCTCCTTGGCCACGGGAAAGGCGAGCAGCGCCAGCATGCGGTAGGTGTCGATCTCGAGCAGCCGCTGCACGGCGCGTCCGGCCTGTTTGGGCGTCATCGCCGCATCGAGCACGATGAACTGGATGAAACCCTCGTGCAACTGAAAGTCGCTCAGCACCCAGGCGTTGCCATCGGAGATCTTCGAGGCGACGAGCGCCGGGCCGAAAGGATCGGCCGCGTCGAGGAATTCGCTGGGCGGCGTGTCGGATATCGGTCGCAGGCGCACGTGCGTGGCGGCGATGACTTCGCCGGGGCTGGCCTCGAGCCACCCCTCGGGAAGGCGTGAGAGGATCGCCGCGGGCAAGTCGTGATCGCCGTCGAGATAGAAGGTATAGGAATGGAATTCGGCGTGGCGCTCGCGCTTGATGCGCAACCCGCCCCACCGTAGGAGCGATTGCGCCGCGGCATCGAGCTCGAGCACGGCGCCAGGAAGATTGCGCAGGCGCATCCAGTGCTCGAGGAGACGCTCGGATGTGGCCTCACGCGGCAGCAGCCAGGAGAGCTGGACCACCGTGGCCGGGGCCACGAGCGGCACGGAAGGCCGGGCGTTGATCTCTTCGTGCAGCGCCTGCCGGATGGGGTGTTCGGCCAGTTTCACAGCCATCCCTTACGCTTGAAATAGAAGTAGGGAGCGAAACCGCTGAATACCATCAGGAGCAGCGCCAGGGGGTAGCCGTATTCGAAATGCAGCTCCGGCATGTGCTCGAAGTTCATGCCGTAGATGCTGGCCACGAGCGTCGGCGGCAGGAAGACCACCGCCGCGATCGAGAAGATTTTGATGATCTGGTTCTGCTCGATGTTGATGAACCCCTGCGCCGAGTCCATGAGGAAGTTGATCTTCTCGAAGACGAAGTTGGTGTGCGACATGAGGGTTTCGAGGTCGCGGATCATCTCGCGGCAGGTTTCCTGCAGTTCGGCCTGATCGCGCAGATGGCGCAGCAGGAAGGAGACGGCGCGCTGGGTGTCCATCAGGCACAGGCGGATGCGTCCGTTGCTGTTCTCGATCTTGGCCAGCTTGTCGATGGCGTCCTCGAGCTCGGCGTTCTCGTCCTCGAGCACCATGAAGCTGACGTCCTCGAGCCGCCGGTGCAGGTCTTCGATGGTGTCGGCGAGGTTTTCCACCTTCTGCTCGAAGATGGTCACGAGCAGCTCTTGGGGGGTACGCGCGTGCACCTGGCCGTGGCGAGCACGCATGCGCAGCAGGCGGAAGTCGGCCAGGTCTTCCTCGCGCACCGAGATGAGGCGATCGCGCTGTAGGATGAAAGCGACGGTGACGGTGACGTGGCGGCCCTCTTCCTGGGCAAGGAAAAGGGAGTGGACGTGCAGCCCCTGGTTGTCGATGAAAAAGCGCGCGGAGGACTCGATTTCCTCGACGTCTTCGGATTCGGGGAGTTCGGCGTTCAACAGCCGCTGCAGCAGCTCGCGCTCGTTTTCGTCCGGGTCTTGCGCGTCGATCCACAGCGCCCTCGCCACGGCCTGGGCGTCGGCGGTGAGGGTTTTGGGCAGTTCGCGGATGGCGTCTTTTTCGGTCTGGAACAGTCGCAGCATGGAGCACCTTTGTACGTTTCGCCGACGGGGTTTTCGGATCGCGGCGAAACGACGAAGGCGTCAGCCGCGAGCGCAGCAGGGGTGAGGCGAGCGACGAGGTCGATAGCGGGTCTTGGGTTTCACGGAGCGGATCGATAGGGACACGATAAGGAAATTATACGCTTTTTGCAGCACAGCAAAAACGGCGGCGCCGTCCTCTTTTCAGGAAAAGGGCGCCGCCGCTTCGTGCGCACGGGCGCTCAGGCTTTCGCCTTGGCGGCCATGAGGCGTTTGTATTTCTCCAGCAGCTGCTCCTTGGTCTCGCGGTGATCCGGATCGGGGATGATGCAATCCACCGGGCACACCTGCTGGCATTGGGGTTCGTCGTAGTGACCGACGCACTCGGTGCATTTGTCCGGGTCGATGACGTAGATCTCGTCGCCCTGCGAGATCGCCTCGTTGGGGCACTCGGGTTCGCACACGTCGCAGTTGATGCACTCTTCGGTGATTTTCAGGGCCATGGAAAAGCCTCCGCAGGAAGGAAAGGTCAATCGGTTTGCACGGCATTGCGGTGCGCGAGCCGTTCGGCGACCACGGGGTGCACGAAGCCGCGCACGTCGCCGCCCAGCCGGGCGATTTCGCGCACCATGGTCGCCGAAATGAACATGTATTCGTCCGCCGGGGTGAGGAACACCGTTTCGATGTCGGGAAAGAGCTTGCGGTTCATTCCGGCCATCTGGAATTCGTATTCGAAGTCGGAGACGGCGCGCAAGCCTCGCAGCAGGATGCGCGCGCCGCGCTGGCGCATGAAGTCGATCAGGAGGCCATCGAAACCCACTACTTCGACGTTGGGGAATCGCCCCAGCACCTCGCGCGCGATCTCCACGCGCTCTTCGAGTCCGAACAGGGGGTTTTTGTTGCGGCTGCGCGCCACGGCGACGATGATCTCGTCGAAGATGCGGGAAGCGCGGCGTACGAGGTCTTCGTGCCCCCGGGTGAAGGGGTCGAAGGTGCCGGGATAGACGACGACCGATCGTTCGCTCATGGGCTGCGCTCCAGCAAATGGTAATGCACTTGGCCCGCACGGCCGCGTTTCACGGTGTGCCAAGCCCCGAGTGTCTCGATTTCATGCTCGGCCTCGAGGTAGATGGCTCCTTCGGGGCGCACGAGCCGGTCGAGCCAGGGTTCGAGCCGCTCGGGCCAACGTTCGCGGTAGGGCGGGTCGAGGAAGAGCACGTCGACGGGCTCGGACCAGGCGCGCGCGCATTCTAACGCATCGGCAAGAAGAATGCGCACCGTGTCGCCGCCGAGCAGCCGCCGGTTTTCTTCGAGACGCCGTGCGAGACGCCGGTCGCGCTCCACGAGGGTGACGCGTGCCGCTGCGCGCGAGGCGGCTTCGAAGCCGAGCGCGCCGGTGCCGGCGAAGAGATCGAGGCAGGAAAGCCCGGTGAGATCCTGCCCCAGCCAGTTGAAGAGCGTCTCGCGCACCCGGTCCGGTGTCGGGCGCAGGCCGGGGAGATCGGGCATGGTGAGCAGCCGCGAGCGCCAGGCACCGCCGATGAGGCGCAGCCGCGCCATCGCCTCACCGATCCCCGTCGCCGCCGACGCGCACCGTCACCAGACGCGCCGGGTCGATGCGCCGCGCGAAGGCGTCCTGCACCTGCTGCGTGCTGACGGCGCGCACGGCCTCGGGGTAGCGCTCCAGCCAGTCGAGGGGCAGGCCGTAATAGCCCATCATGGAAACGTAGCCGATGAGCTTGCGGTTGGAATCGAGCCTCAGGCCGAAGCCTTGAGCGATGTTGTCCTGGGCGCGGCGCAGCTCCTCGGCCGTGGGACCTTGCTCGCGGAAGCGCTCGAGCGTCTCGCGCGCGAGCGCCATGGCTTCCTCGGCCTGCTTGCCGCGGGTCTGCAGCGCGATGACGAAAGGCCCGGCCTGGCGGCGCGGCTCGAGCACGCTCGCCACGCTGTAGGCGTAGCCGCGTTTTTCCCGGATCTCATCGACCAGGCGCGAGCCGAAACCGCCGCCGCCGAGCACGTGGTTGCCTACGAGCAGCGGAAAATAATCGGGATCGTCCCGCGTCATCACCGCCAGCCCCAGGCGCAGGTGGGCCTGCTGCGCCGGATGGGCGATGCGCTCGTCGTGCGCCTGCGTCTGGGCGACCGGCGGCAGCGGCTTGGGCGCTTCCCCCGCGGGCAGTTTCGCCGTGATGCGGTCGGCGAGCTGCTCGGCCTGGGCGCGATCGAGATCGCCGACGATGGCCACGTGCGCCGCCGCGCGGGTGTAGTAGGCGCGATGAAAGGCGATGAGATCCTCGCGCGTGATCCGGTCGAGCGACTCGAGTGTGGGAAGCTTGCCGTAAGGATGGTCGCGATAGACGTTGGCGGTGAAGGTGCGTTCGGAGAGCACCTCGGGCCGGGTGAGGGCGTCCTTGAGCGCCGCCTTGGCGTTCGCGCGTTCGCGTATGAAGATGGCGGGAGAGAAGATGGGCTGGGTGAGCACTTCGGCCACCAGATCCGCGGCCGCGTCGCGCACCTGCGCCTCCGAGAGGTTGCGCCAGGCCACGGTGGCGCGGTCTTCGTCGACCGAACCGGAGAGGCTGACGGCCAGATCGGCGAAGGCGTCGCTCAGGCCCTGCTCGTCGTGCACCCGGGTACTGGTGTCGAGCAGTTGGCGGGTGAGGGAAGCCAGCCCTTCCTTGCCCTCGGGGTCGCGGGCGGAGCCGGCATCGAACGAGACGACTACGTCGATGAGAGGCTGTTCGCGACTGGCGACGAAATCGACGCGCACGCCGTTCGCGGTGGTGAAGCGCTCGATCGTCGGCAACGCCAGGGCGAGCGGCGAGAACGCGGTGGCGATGAAGAAGAGCAGCGCGGCAAAAGCGCGGGTACGGAGGATACGGCGGGTCATCGGTGCCTCCTAGGAAAAAGGTCAGCGCAGCGGCGCGTGCGGATCGACGGCGACGGGGCGCGGCGCGCTGCCGTCGGGCAGCACGTCGACACGGGTGAGCCCCTCTTCGGCGAACCAGGTCTGGGCCGCGCGCTGCACCTCGGCGGCGGTGACGCGCTTGAGCGCCTCGGTGATGCGCGCGCTCGCGTCCCATGGCAGTCCCACGGCGCGGGAAAAGCCGATCTCCATGGCCTGACCCATGAGGGAGTCGCGCTTATAGACCTGCTGCGCCACTGCCTGGCGGATGACCCGCTGCAGTTCCTGTTCGGAAACCCCTTCCTTGGCGATGCGCTCCACTTCCTCGCGCAGCGCCTTTTCCAGGGCATCGAGCGGCACGCCGGGGCGGGCGCTGGCCGACAGCGTGAAGAGGCCGGGACCGCGGGCGAGGCCGTCATAGTCGGCCGAGACGGCGATGGCCCTGGGTTGCTCCCGCACCAGGGCTTTCGTCAGGCGTGCGCCGTCGTAGCCATCGAGCACGGCGGCGAGCACCATGAGGGCGTAGGGATCGCGGTCGGCCTCGAGATCGCGCAGCGGCGGCACTTTCCAGGCGAGCGTCAGGCTAGGAAGTTCCGTGGGGCCGCGCACGATCGCGTAGCGCCGGCCATGCTGCGGGGTTTCGTCGCGCACGGGTCGCTCGGGTACCGGGCGTGCACCGATCGAGCCGTAGTGGCGCTGGGCCAGCGCCAGCACGTCTTCTGCTTTGACGTCGCCCACGATCACCAACCGGGCGTTGTTCGGCGCGTACCAGGTACGGTACCACTGCCGCACGTCTTCGAGGGTGAGCCGTTCGAGGTCGGTGGGCCAGCCGATCACGGGGTTGTGGTAGGGATGGGACCAGAAGGCGGTGGCCATGAGGGCTTCTTCGCCGAGCGACTCGGGTACGTCGTCGGTACGCAGGCGCCGCTCCTCGCGCACCACCTCGCGCTCCTTGACGAACTCATTCGGGTCGAAGGCGAGGTGCTGCATGCGGTCGGCCTCGAGCTTCATGACTTCTTCCAGCGCCTGCGGCGGGATCTGCTCGAAGTAGGCGGTGTAGTCGCGGCTGGTGAAGGCGTTGTCGCGCCCGCCGAGCTCGGCCACGCGCCGGCTGAATTCCCCCGGCCCCACGGTGGGCGTGCCTTTGAACATCATGTGCTCGAATACGTGCGCCACGCCCGTCTTGCCCGCCGGCTCGTCGATGGAGCCTACGTCGTACCAGAGCATGTGCACCACGGAAGGAGCCCGGTGATCTTCGACCACGATGAGTTCCATGCCATTGTCGAGGCGAAAGAGTTTGGCCTCGGCGCGCGCCGCCGTGGCGACCAGCAAGGCCGTAAGGACGAGGAGGGCGGCGAGAAACGACCGCGACCAGGGGAACGTCCGGCGTAGGGAGGGATCGAATCGCATCTGCTAGAATCCTTTTCACCCGTTGGGTGAGCAAACGCCCAAGGCAACATTGTACCCATACTTTTTCGGCGGTATCCGGTGCTTGGCGCTCCGGGTGTCCGCACCAAGGTGGCAGACAGCCTCATGTTCGGTTTGTTCAAGCGAAAGAAAAAGGAATCCGCGGATTCGGCCGGGACGCAAGGCACCGAAGCGCTGCTTCCCAGCGAAACTTCCCCCGGCAGCGGCGCCGACGCCGCGTCGGCGCAAACCTTGCCGGAAACGTCGCCGGAGGAGGCAATTGCAGCCGAAGCGAAGGCAGCAGATTCGCCCCATGCCCCCGAGTCGGGGACCGAGGCCGCCGTACAGGAATCGGATTCGATCCTGCCTGCGGGCGAGCCCGTCGCCGTGGAGAGGCAATCCCATGGTGCGGCTGCGCCCGAGCAAGAATCGCGCAAGCGCTCCTGGACCGAGCGTCTCAAGGCGGGACTGGCGCGCACGCGGCAAAACCTCGCCGGGCTCTTCGGGCGGCGGCGCATCGACGAGGATCTCCTCGAAGAGATCGAGACCACGCTCCTGCTCGCCGACTGCGGGGTGGAGGCCACGCAATGGCTGATGGATTCCCTGCGCCGGCGCATCAAGAAAGATGGCCTGACCGACGCCGAGCAGCTGCGCGGCGTGATGGCCGAACTGCTCACCGAGCTGCTCCTGCCCTTGCAGCAAGCGCTGGAGGTCGAGTCCCACAAGCCCTTCATCATCATGGTGACGGGGGTCAATGGCGCGGGCAAGACCACCTCCATCGGCAAGCTTGCCAAGTACTTCCAGTCGCAAGGAAAAACCGTGCTGCTCGGGGCGGGAGATACCTTCCGTGCCGCGGCGCGCGAGCAGCTGGTGGTGTGGGGCGAGCGCAACGGCGTGCCGGTGATCGCTCAGGAGCACGGCGATCCGGCGGCGGTGGCTTTCGACGCGGTGCAGGCGGCCAAGGCTCGAGGGGTGGACGTGGCCATCATCGACACGGCCGGGCGGCTCCCCACCCAGCTGCATCTGATGGAGGAGATTGCCAAGGTGCGCCGCGTCATCGCCAAGGCCGAGCCGGGCGCACCGCACGAGGTGCTGCTCGTGCTCGATGCCAACATCGGCCAGAACGCCATCACCCAGGTCGAAACCTTCGACAAGGCCGTCGGCCTTACCGGGCTCGTGCTCACCAAGCTCGACGGCACGGCCAAGGGAGGCGTGATCGCGGCGATCGCCCGGCGTTGCCCCAAGCCGGTGCGTTTCATCGGCGTGGGCGAGGGCATCGACGATCTTCGCCCCTTCTCGGCCCGCGATTTCGTGGAGGCGCTGCTCGGGATCGAACGATGATCCGTTGCGAGAAACTCGCCAAGATCTATCCCGGCCCGGTGGCGGCGCTCGTCGATGTCGACCTCACCATCCCCGCCGGGCAGTTTCTTCTGGTATGCGGCCATTCGGGGGCGGGGAAAACCACGCTCTTTCGTCTCATCGCCGGTCTGGAGACACCCACCAGCGGTACCGTTTCGGTCAATGAGCACGACGTGGCGCGCCTGGGGCGGGGAGGCTTGCCGTATTATCGGCGTCGCTTCGGCCTGGTACTCTCCGACGCTCCCCTCTTGCCGCAGCGCACGGTGGCCGAGAACGTGGCCCTGCCGCTTCTGCTCGCCGGGGTGCCGCGGCGGCAGGCGTTCGAGCGCGTGGCACTAGCGCTGGAGCGCGTGGGGCTCGCCGGCCGGGCACACGAACTGCCGCCCACGCTCTCGGGCGGAGAGCAGCAGCGGGCGGCGATCGCTCGCGCCGTAGTACATCGGCCTTCGGTGGTCATCGCCGACGAACCCACCGCCCAGCTCGATCACGACAGCGCCACGGAAGTGGTGCGCCTGTTGCGCGCCTTTCATGCGGCGGGGGTGACGATGATCATCGCCACACACGACGAGGCGCTTTTTTCCAGCGTGGCGCAGCGGCGCATCGTGCTCGCGCACGGTCGCCTGGTGGAGGATGCGCGGTGAAACGGGGATGGTGGGAAGGGCAGGCGGAGGCGCTGGGGCGCGCCGCGATCCTATTGCGTACGGCGCCGCTGGTGACGGCGGTGGTCACGCTCGTGCTCGCCACGGCGCTCGCGCTGCCGGCGACGATGGCCTGGATCGGGGCCGGCGTCACCCAGTGGTTCGGCGGGCAGGGGACGGAGCCGCAGATCACGGCCTTTTTCCGGCAAAAGCTTGCCCGCGAAGAGGCGCTCGCGGTGGTGCAACGCTGGCGCGAGGACGAAGCGGTGGCGCGCGCCGTGTTCATCCCGCGCGAGGAAGCGCTCGCCCGTCTGCGGCAGACGGATCTGGGCGCGGCGATCGAGACCTTGCCCGACAATCCCCTACCGGACGCCATGACGCTGGTGCCGCGTCGCCATGCCCCGCAGGATGTGGCCGAGCTGCAGCAACGGCTCACCGCCGAGCCTGGCATCGAGGCGGTCCAGGTGGACACGGCCTGGGTAGAGCGGGTGCATGGGCTCGCGCGCGCCGGCACGATGGTGGCAGCGGCGCTCGCGGCCTGGTTCGCCTTGGGAATGCTGGCGCAGACCTATCTGGCGATCCGGCTGCAACTCGTGGCCGCGGCGCAGGAGATCTCCGTGCTGCGCGCCCTGGGTGCCACCGACGGCTACATCGGCCGGCCGTTTCGCTGGCTCGGCTGGCTGCAGGGGCTGTTCGCCGGCTGCGTCGGCGCGGCGCTCTGGGGCGGGCTCATCGCCTGGCTCACGCCGCCGTTCGACGAACTCGCCCGACTCTACGGACTCGGAGGATTCTTTCCGTTTCCCGTCTGGGCGGGAGGGGTGGCACTCGTTGCCGCCGGGGCGGTATTGGGGGCGCTCGGAGCTGAGATCTCGCTGCGTCAGTTTTTCCGGGCATCGGCCTAGCGGGCGCGCTGGCGCCCACATCCTTGAAACAAGGAGAATTCCGTGAGCCGTCTGTTTTCTTCGTTCCGCTTGGGGGCGCTGGAGCTGCCCAACCGCATCGTGATCGCGCCCATGTGCCAGTATTCGGCGCAGGAGGGGCATCCCAGTGATTGGCACCTTCTGCATTGGGGATCAATGGCGCTCTCGGGTGCGGGCATGCTCATCGTCGAGGCGACCGCCGTCACGCCCGAAGGGCGCATCACGCCGGGTTGTCTGGGGCTATGGTCTGACGCGCACGCCGAGTCGCTCGCCCGGTCGTTGGCACCCGTGCGTCGTCAAGGGGTGATACCGCTTGCCATCCAGCTATCCCATGCCGGGCGCAAGGCCTCGAGCCGGGTGCCGTGGGAAGGAGGCGCCCAGATTCCGGTGGAGGAGGGTGGTTGGCTCGCGCTCGCTCCTTCGCCCCTGCCGCACGCGCCGGGCGAGCTGCCGCCGCAGGAGCTCGATGCCGCAGGGCTTTCCCGTATCCGTGAAGCCTTCGTGGCCGCCGCCCGGCGCGCCGTCGACTGCGGCCTGCAGGCGATCGAGCTGCACATGGCGCACGGCTACCTGCTGCACGAATTCCTCTCTCCGCTGTCGAACCAGCGCTCCGATGCGTACGGTGGCTCGCTGGAGCACCGCATGCGCTTTCCGTTGGAAGTGTTCCGGGCGGTGCGCGATGCCGTTCCCGAGCGCATTCCCGTGGGCGTGCGCATCTCGGCCACCGACTGGGTGGAAGGGGGTTGGAATCTGGAGCAGAGCATCGTGCTCGCGCAGGCGATCGAACCCTTGGGCTGCGCTTATATCCACGTCTCGAGCGGCGGTCTCTCGCCGCTGCAGAAAATTCCGGTGGCTCCGGGCTATCAGGTGCCATTCGCCGAAGCGGTACGGCGCGCCGTGAAGCACATGCCCGTGATCGCCGTCGGGCTCATCACCGAGCCGCAGCAGGCCGAGGCCATTCTTGCCGAAGAAAAAGCCGATCTGGTAGCGCTCGCGCGCATGATGGTGTGGGATCCGCGCTGGCCGTGGCACGCCGCCGCCGCGCTCGGCGCCACCGTCGAGGCCCCGCCGCAATACTGGCGCTGCCAGCCGCAACAGCACCGCGGCGTGTTCGGCGACGTGAAGATCGGCCAGCGCTGAGGGGTATCGCCGTGCCACCCGAAGCACCAACCCGGCAGGGGATGAGGGAGGAAGATGCGTGATGGATGAGTCGCTCGACATCACCCCGCTGGAGCGCGCCTTGGCCCGGCTGGAAGAGGGTTGGAGGCGATATCTGCAAGACCCTGAGGACCTGCAGATTCGCGACGGACTGATCCAGCGCTTCGAGTTCACTTACGAGCTCGCGCACAAGATGCTCAAGCGCTTTCTCCGGCTCACCTCTGCCTCACCGCAGCAGTACGACGACATGCCCTTTCAGGATTTGATCCGCGCCGGCAACGAGCAGGGACTTCTGCGGGGAGAATGGCCCGACTGGCGGCGTTACCGCGAGATGCGCGCCAAGACCAGCCATGCCTACGACGAGAACGTCGCGCTCGAAGTGGTTCGAGGCATCCCCGAATTCCTCACGGAAGTGCGTCATCTGCGCGAGCGGCTGCGGGAGCGGCTGTCATGAGCGAGAGCGTCCCGCCGCTCGATATCCGCCCAGAGCATTGGCGGATCGTGCGGGACATCCTGCAGCGCCATCTTCCGGGTATCGAAGTCTGGGCGTTCGGCTCACGCGCCAAGGGAACGGCAAGGAAGTATTCCGACCTGGATCTGGCCGTGATCACCGACCGACCCCTGCCGCTCGATCTCGGCGCCCGGTTGCGCGAGGACTTCTCCGAGTCCGATCTGCCTTACCGCGTGGACGTGATCGACTGGGCGAGCATCGACGAGACCTTTCGCCGCCTCATCGAGCGGGAGAAAGTGGTGGTGCAAAAAGGGGATCGCGGCGCGGAGGAACTGGTGGTGAAGGGCGGAGTCGAACCGCCGACCTACGGGTTATGAATCCGTCGCTCTAACCATCTGAGCTACTTCACCATCGAGTCTGGTAATATACCGGTTTTCCCTTTCGGATGTCAAGGGTCCACAGGCAAATGAAAAAAGTCTACATCCGCACGTTCGGATGCCAGATGAACGAGTACGACACGACCAAGATGTTCGACGTACTCGCGGCGCGCTACGGCGCCGAACCCACCGACGATCCGCTCGAAGCCGACGTCATCCTCTTCAACACCTGCTCGGTGCGTGAAAAGGCGCAGGAGAAGGTCTTTCACGACCTGGGGCGGGTCAAGGAGCTCAAGCGCCGCAACCCCGATCTCGTGATCGGCGTGGGCGGCTGCGTGGCGAGCCAGGAGGGCGAGGCCATCGTGCGCCGCGCCCCTTATGTGGACGTCGTCTTCGGGCCGCAGACCCTGCACCGGCTGCCTGAGCTCATCGAAGCGCGTCGGCGCCAGGATCGGCCGCAGGTCGACATCTCCTTCCCCGAGATCGAAAAGTTCGATGCGCTGCCCGAGCCGCGCGTCGAGGGGGCGAGTGCCTTCGTTTCCATCATGGAAGGCTGCTCCAAATACTGCTCGTTTTGCATCGTCCCCTACACGCGGGGCGAAGAGATCTCCCGTCCGCTCGAGGATGTGCTCGTCGAAGTGGCCCAGCTCGCCGAGCAGGGGGTCAAGGAGGTGACCCTGCTGGGGCAGAACGTCAACGCCTGGCGTGGGCGCATCACGCGTCAGGGGGACGAAGTGGGCGACTTCGCCTTTCTGCTGGAGTGTGTGGCCGAGATCCCCGGCATCGAGCGCATTCGTTACACCACCTCGCACCCGCGCGAGATGACTTCGCGCCTGATCGCCGCCTACGAGAAAATTCCCCAGCTCGTCAGCCACCTGCACCTGCCGGTGCAGTCCGGCTCCGACCGGGTGCTCGCGGCGATGAAACGCGGCTATACCGTGCTCGAATACAAGTCCATCGTGCGGCGGCTGCGTGCGGTGCGCCCCGACCTGTCGCTGTCCTCCGACTTCATCGTCGGTTTTCCCGGCGAGACCGAAGCCGACTTCGAAAAGACGCTGCGCCTCGTCGAGGAGCTGCAGTTCGACCATTCCTTCAGTTTCGTCTATAGCGCCCGGCCCGGTACGCCCGCGGCCGAACTGCCCGACCCGGTGCCGCAGCAGACCAAGCTCGCCTGGCTCGCCCGATTGCAGGCGCAACTCGAGGCGCAGGAGCGCGCCTTCAGCGAGGCCATGGTGGGGCGCATCGAGCGGGTGCTCGTCACCGGTCCCTCGAAGAAAGACCCGGCCTGGCTTGCCGGGCGTACCGAGAACAACCGCGTAGTCAATTTCCGCGGCGAGCCCCGGCTGGTGGGGCAGTTCATCGACGTGAAGATCACCGAGGCGCTGCCGCACAGCCTGCGCGGGGAGGTGCTCGTCCGTGCGTCCTGAGATGAAGTACCTGGAGTGGGAAGCCGAGCCGCTCGACAACGCGCGACTCGCGAACCTGTGCGGGGTGCTCGACGAGAACCTACGCCAGATCGAATCGGCCTTCGACGTGACGATCGCACGGCGCAGCGGCCACTTCACCCTGGCCGGCGCGCCGGCGCAGGCGAGGCTCGCGCTCGACGTCCTGCAGCGGCTGTGGGCCCGCGCCGGGCAAGAGCTCTCGCTCGACGACATCCAGCTCGGCGTGATCGAACGCCTGAGCGACGCGAACGAGGCGTCGGCCGAGGATGGCGCGGTGCCGCAGCTGCGCACGCGCAAGGGGGCGATCGGCGGGCGCACGCCGCGCCAGGTGGCCTATCTGCGCGCGATCCAGTCGCACGACATCACCTTCGGCATCGGCCCGGCCGGCACGGGCAAGACCTATCTCGCGGTGGCGGCGGCCGTCGACGCCTTCGAGCGCGAACAAATCGAGCGCATCGTGCTCACGCGCCCGGCGGTGGAAGCCGGCGAGCGCCTAGGGTTTTTGCCCGGCGATCTGGCGCAGAAAGTCGACCCCTATCTTCGTCCTTTGTACGATGCGCTCTACGACCTCTTCGGTTTCGAGCGCGTGGGCAAGCTCTTCGAGCGCGGCGCGATCGAGATCGCCCCGCTCGCCTTCATGCGCGGACGCACGCTCAATCACTCGTTCATCATTCTAGACGAAGCGCAGAACACCACTCCCGAGCAGATGAAGATGTTCCTGACACGCATCGGCATCGGCTCCAAGGCGGTCATCACAGGCGATCTCACCCAGATCGACCTGCCGCGCGGCGCCAAGAGCGGTCTCGCGCAGGCGCGCGAGGTACTCGCCGAGGTGCGCGGCGTGGCCTTCACCCAGTTCCTCAAGGAAGACGTGGTGCGCCACCCGCTGGTGGCGCGCATCGTCGAAGCCTATGACCGCCTCGAAGGAGGGGAACGGTGAAACGCCTGCGCCTGAGCTATCAGCGGGCCTGCGCCGCCGAAGAATTGCCGCCGCGCGCCGCGGTGCTGCGCTGGACGCGTGCCGCCTTATTGGAGGGCGAGGCGCAGGTGACGGTGCGTTTCGTCGATGCCGACGAAGGGCGTGAATTGAACCGACGGTTCCGTGGCAAGGATTACGCCACCAACGTGCTTTCTTTCGTCTATGATCTTCCAGAAGAAGCCGGCTTGATGGGGGATCTGGTGCTGTGCGCGCCCGTGGTGGCGCGCGAGGCCACGGAGCAGGGCAAGCCGTTGGCGGCGCACTACGCGCACCTGATCGTGCATGGTATGCTGCACCTGCAAGGCTACGACCATGAGGACGAAGCGCAGGCGGCCGAGATGGAGGCGCTCGAGCGCGACGTGCTCGGGCGGCTCGGTTTTCCCGACCCGTATGCTGACGAGGAGCGATGAAAGACGACGACGAACCTTCCCATCGTAGCTGGTGGGATCGGCTGACGGCGTTCTGGTCGCGCGAGCCGGAAACGCGCGAAGAATTGCTGGAAGTGCTGCGCTCGGCCTGCGAGCGAAACCTTTTCGACGCCGAGGCGCTCTCCATCATCGAAGGCGCCCTGGCGATTTCCGAGCTGCGCGTGCGCGACGTGATGGTGCCGCGCAGCCAGATGGACGTGATCCGCATCGACGACCCGATCGAGGAGATCGCCCGCTTCGCGGCGGAAACGAATCATTCGCGCTTTCCGGCGATCGGCGAGAGCAAGGACGACGTTCTCGGCATCTTCCTTGCCAAGGACCTGATCCGCTATTTCGCCGGCTTGCCGTTCGATCTGCGCGATAGCCTGCGTCCGGCCGTGTTCGTGCCGGAATCCAAACGGCTGGATCTGCTGCTGCGCGAATTTCGCCGCCGGCGCAACCACATGGCCATCGTCGCCGACGAATACGGCGGAGTGAGTGGCCTGGTGACGATCGAAGACGTGCTCGAGCAGATCGTCGGCGAGATCGAAGACGAATACGACTTCGACGAGCCGGAAGACGCCATCCGGCTCGAAGCCGACGGCAGCTATCGCGTCAAGGCGACGATGGAGCTCATCGACTTCAACGAGGCGTTTGGGACCGAGTTCTCCGACGAGGAGAGCGACACCGTCGGCGGACTCGTGATCCATCGGCTCGGGCGCCTGCCGCAGCGCGGCGAGCGCCTCGAGATCGACGGCTGGACTTTCGAGGTGCTGCGTGCCGACAGCCGCCGGCTGCACTGGCTGCGCGTGCGCCCGCCAGCACCCTCGGGCGGAGAGGAAAGCGCAGGGTGAGGATGGCCGCCTGGCTGCCGCCTCTGACCCTGCGCGGCCATTCTCTGCCGCCTTGGGCAGGGGGGATCCTGATCGCCGCTGCCGGAGCGAGCGCCCCTTTGGCCTTCGCTCCGACCGAGGCGTTCTGGTGGTTGCCCGTTGCGCTTCTGCCCCTCTTTTTCGCGTTGGTGCATGCCAGTCCGCGACAGGCCATGGTCGCGGCCTTTCTCTGGGTCTGGCCGTATTTTCTCGTGGGGGTAGGGTGGCTGTCGGTGGCGCTCGCACGCTATGGCGGGCTTCCCTGGCCGGCCGCCTGGGCAGCGGTGTCGCTCTTTGCCGCCTACCTTGCCGCGTGGTGGGCCTTGGCGGCGGGACTGGCCGTGCGCTGGGCTCCGTCAGGAAGCGCTTTCCGCCGGGCGTTTTTTACGGCGGCGGTCTTCACGGCCGCCGAATGGGCGCGCGGCTGGGCCTTCTCCGGCTTTCCCTGGCTCACTCCCGGCCTGAGCCAGACACCGCCCAGCCCCTTGGCAGGATTCTATCCGCTCGTCGGAGCGCTGGGGGTGGGTTTCCTGCTCTTCGTCCTTGCCGGGCTCATCGCCTTCGGCCTATCCTGGCGGCGCTGGCTGCCGTTCGTGGCCATCATGGCCGCACTCGGCGGCGCCCTGCGCGGCGTGGAATGGTCCCGGCCTGCAGGGGCGCCGCTTGCGCTGAGCCTGGTGCAGCCGGCGATTCCCCAGGATCAGAAATGGGACGGGGCGCTGCTGGGGCGCCACCTTTGGCGCCAGGCCGAGCTGCTCGCGCAGACGCGCGGCACGCTGGTGGTGCTGCCAGAAACCTCTCTGCCGCTGCTCGACGCCCAGATTCCCGACGAGTGGCGCAGCCTCGTGGCGCAGGTCTTGGGCGAGGATCGTACCGTGCTCTATGGCGCTTTCACGCGCGACGCGGCAGGTGTCATCCACAATTCGGCGCTGGCGCAGGGCAGGGCCGCGCCCTTTTCCTATCACAAACGCCACCTGGTTCCGTTTGGCGAATACTCGCCGCCGCTCTTCGGCTGGTTTTTCCGCGCCCTGTCGATTCCCATGTCGGACCAAGGACCGGGGGCTGCGCGACAAGCCATGCTGCGCGTGGGCGAGAGCGCAGCGGCAGTCAATATCTGCTATGAGAGCGCCTTCGCCGACCTGATCGCCGGTGATGTGCGCGCAGGTGCCACCTGGCTACTCAATCTCTCCAATCTCGCCTGGTACGACCGCAGCGCCGCGCAAGCCCAGCACGCCCAGATCGGTCGGGTGCGGGCGTTGGAGACCGCCCGTCCCTGGGTTCAGGCGACGAATACGG
Organism: Tepidiphilus thermophilus; assembly: GCF_001418245.1. Classification (NCBI taxonomy): domain Bacteria; kingdom Pseudomonadati; phylum Pseudomonadota; class Hydrogenophilia; order Hydrogenophilales; family Hydrogenophilaceae; genus Tepidiphilus; species Tepidiphilus thermophilus. The sequence goes on along the minus strand of NZ_LIPU01000006.1, from coordinate 60,237 downwards.
GCGTGAGCGTAGGGTTCGACGCCGATGGTCGAGTGCTCTCGGCTTTGCCCGAATGGCAGGAAGGTACGCTGGACATGACGGTGCAGGGCAGGGAGGGTCTTACCCCCTTCGTACGTCTTGGCGGAGAAGTGCCGCTCGTATCGATCGTGTTGATCGTGGCAGTGCTTGGGTCGCTGCGTTTTCGGACCAAAACGCCCCCAAGCTGATTATCAGGAGTTCCAGACCCGGACCTGCGACCGTCTCGAAAATTAAATTTCAATTTACGGACAAAGGGGACGAAAACCATAAAAAACTCGCACCATCGACTGAACTGCAATAGAAATAGCTAGAATCCACAAAAGTCAGCAAATAACTTCAACAATCAAAATGGAGCTTACAGTTGGTAAATTGAAATTTTTGCTACAATATACTCTTGCCAAGAATCACATGGAGTAGGGCCCTATGAGAAAAACGGCCCCTATTGCGTTGCCCACGCGTAATGGTACTTTTTGGCCTGCGGATGATCTGCGCTCGTGGCAAGAAGCTCCACGTGAAAGTTTCCTCGATTGGTTATCACAACAACGCATCGTCCATGATCGGCAGTTTCGACGCAGCTCAACGAAAACCTATGTGGCGATTTTTTCTTGGTGGCTCGATGCGCTCGAAAGGGAAGGGGTTGGATTGCTCGAGGCTTCTCCCAAGGATGCGGCAAAAATTTTCGCCGCTCATGAGCTCGAAGCCATATCACGCCGAAGGTATCTCCAGCTTCTCGATCGCGTGTATCGTTATCTATCCCGTATTGGTTGGCCAGGAGTACATCCTTTGCGAGAGGAACTCGCAAAAGAGAAAATCTTGGATCCCGACGATCCCGAAAGCCTGGATGAAACGGAGCTCGCCGCCGTCGTCGAACGGCTCGAAGCCTTGCCGGGTTGGCGCGGCAAGAGAGACCGGGCGGCGGCAGGTTTGCTGCTCGGTGCCGGTCTACGTGCAAACGAATTGATCGGGCTTCGCGTGGGAGATGTTTCGCCCCTGTACGAAATCGAGGTGCGGCCAAACAGCGTCCATCGGGCACATCGGACGCTCGTTTTGCCGGAAGGACCTTGGCGGACCTGGATCGACGAGTGGCAGATCGAGCGCAAGGCCTCATCCATTCCAGGAAACGTCTTTTGTCCCGCCACACGTCAAGGTTCCGCTTTTTCCGTATCGGGGCTTTTTCGCCGCGTCAATCTCTGGCTAGGCCCCCTGACGGAAACACACGAGCAGACGGGAGCAAACCTTTTGCGTAACACCTTCGCACGTTTGGCCTTGACGTGCGGCCGCTATAGTCTCGAAGAAGTGCAGGAGTTCCTCGGTCATGAAGAGCAGCGCGCTACCTTGCGCCATGTCGCGGCGCTGGGCAAGAAGGCCCGTCTAGCGGGTACACCGGTACCCGAGGTGCTCTTTCTTGCGCCCTTGAAGTAAAAGCGTGATAATTTGTATTATGTAAAATAGTCTCGGGAGACTCAGATGAACCTCAAGTCAGCTGTTATTTTCGTGATCTGCCTGTTCGGCGGCCCCCTGCTCGCCAACGCAGAAGAAATCGGTTGCGTCACCACCGCATGGAAGCTCATCGGTGCAAACCACAAGGTCTGCGTCGAGGCTTTTCACGACCCCAAGGTGCAAGGGGTGACCTGCCACGTCAGCCAGGCCAAGACAGGAGGCATTTCCGGGGCGTTCGGCGTGGCGCAAGATCCGTCACAGTTTTCCTTGGCCTGCCGGCAGACGGGTCCGATCGTATTGCCGCCGCGCCTGCCCAAAGAAGAGACGGTATTTTCCGAGGACACATCGCTGCTCTTCAAAGAGACGCGCGTGGTTCGTCTGTGGGATGAAAAAAACAATACATTGGTATATCTTGCGATCAGCAGGAAGGTCATCGAAGGCTCGCCTTTCAATAGCTTATCGACGGTTCCCGTGATGCCGTGGGGAAACCGCGGCGAGTGAGGTCGTGAGGCTGGAGGTTTGCTGGTTGGTTTGAACGCCAGCAAGTCCGTAAATTGAAATTCTTCGCGTGCGAATAACGACATTCCTTCCTTCCCCTGTGCGACCCTGGCCGTCGTGCTATATTTTCGCGATTCATTTTTCGCGACTCATCCGACAGGAGCCCCTCCATGCGCATCGAGACGATCGCCGTCCACGGCGGCTACACGCCCGACCCGACCACCAAGGCCGTGGCGGTGCCCATCTACCAGACCACGTCCTACGCCTTCGACGACACGCAGCACGGCGCCGATCTCTTCGACCTCAAGGTGCCGGGCAACATCTATACCCGCATGATGAACCCGACCTGCGACGTGCTGGAAAAGCGCGTCGCCGCCATGGAAGGCGGTATCGCGGGCCTGTCGCTCGCCTCGGGCATGGCTGCCATCACCTACGCCATCCAGACGATCGCCCAAGCCGGCGACAACGTGGTGAGTTCGGCCACCCTCTACGGCGGCACCTACAACCTCTTCGCCCATACGCTGCCCAGATACGGCATCGAGATCCGCTTCGCCGACCACCGCGACCCCGCTTCTTTCGCGCGGCTCATCGACGGCAAGACCAAGGCGATCTTCTGCGAATCGATCGGCAATCCCTTGGGCAACATCACCGACTTCGAGCGGCTCGCGGCGATCGCCCACGAGCACGGCATCCCGCTCATCGTCGACAACACCGTCCCCTCCCCTTACCTGTGCCGCCCTTTCGAGCACGGCGCCGACATCGTGGTGCATTCGCTCACCAAATACCTCGGCGGACACGGGAATTCCATCGGCGGGGTGATCGTCGACAGCGGCAAGTTTCCCTGGGCCGAGCACAAGGAACGTTTTCGCGTGCTCGTCGAACCCGATCCCTCGTACCACGGCGTAAGCTATACGGAAAGCTTCGGCGTGGCGGCCTACATCGCCCGAGCGCGCGTGGTGCCCTTGCGCAACATGGGCGCCGCCTTGAGCCCCTTCAACGCCTTCCTCATCCTGCAGGGGATCGAGACCCTGCCCTTGCGTATGGATCGCATCTGCGACAACGCCGTGCGCATCGCCAACTTCCTGCGCACTCACCCGAAAGTGGGCTGGGTCAATTACGCCGGGCTGCCGGATCATCCAGATCACGCCCTGGTGCAGAAATACCTCGGCGGCCGCGCATCCGGCATCCTCACCTTCGGCGTCAAGGGCGGACGGGAAGCCGGCGCACGCTTCCAGGATGCGCTCGAGCTCGTGACCCGGCTCGTGAACATCGGCGATGCGAAAACGCTCGCCTGCCATCCGGCGTCCACCACGCACCGCCAGCTCTCGGCCGAAGAGCTGAAAAAGGCGGGCGTGAGCGAAGACATGATCCGGCTGTCGGTAGGCATCGAGCACGTCGACGACCTGATCGCGGATCTCGACCAGGCGCTGGCCGCGGCCTGACCCTGCCCTCCCCCGCCTAGGCGGGGATGAGGCACCCCTCTCGGCGGATCAAAGCGCAACCGCCCTGCTCTCTTCCCCAGCAAGCGCATTCGCCCGTCCGATGCCGACATAGGCGATTCCCAGCCGCTCGAGCTGCAAGGGATCGTACTGGTTGCGCCCATCGAAAATCACGGGGGTCTTCAGGAGCCGCTTGATCGCCGCGAAATCGGGATGACGGAAGGGCTTCCATTCGGTCACCAGGACCATGGCATCGGCTCCGTCGAGCGCGTCGTACTGATGGCGGGTGAAGACGAGGCGGCCTTCGTCGAACCATTGCGCCGGGAATACTCGTCGTGCGTTGTCCATGGCGACTGGATCATAGGCGCGCACCCGGGCCCCGCGCTGGATCAGTCCTTCGATGAGCGGGATCGACGGCGCTTCGCGCATGTCGTCGGTTCCGGGCTTGAACGCAAGCCCCCACACGCCGAAAGTCCGTCCGGTGAGGTCTTCGCCGAAACGCGCGACGATCTTTTCTTCCAGCACGCGCTTCTGCTTCGCGTTGCGCTCTTCCACCGCCGTGAGCACTTCCGGCTCGACCCCGGCCGCCTGTGCCATGGCGATGAGCGCCTTGACGTCCTTGGGAAAACACGAGCCGCCGTAGCCGCAGCCCGGATAGATGAAGTGGTAGCCGATGCGCTGATCCGAGCCGATGCCCAAGCGGACGTTTTCGACGTCGACGCCGTAGCGCTCGCACAACGCCGCGATCTCGTTCATGAAAGAGATCTTGGTGGCGAGCATGGCGTTGGCGGCGTACTTCGTCATCTCGGCATCGCGCACGCCCATGTAAATCACGCGCTGATGGCTGCGGTTGAAGGGGGCGTAGAGCTCGGCCATGCGCTCGCGCGCCGCTTCCGAATCCGTACCGACGATGATGCGGTCCGGGCGCATGAAATCTTCGACCGCAGCGCCTTCCTTGAGGAATTCCGGGTTGGAGACGACATCGAACGGGATCGACACGCCACGTGCATCGAGCTCTGCCTGGATCGCACGGCGCACCCGCTCGGCGGTTCCCACCGGAACCGTGGATTTGTCGACGACCACGCTGTAGCGCGTAAGCCGCCGACCGATGTCGCGCGCGACCGTGAGCACGTGCTGCAGGTCGGCCGAGCCGTCTTCGAGCGGAGGGGTGCCCACGGCGATGAAGAGCACGTCGCACTCGGCCATCGCCTCGCCCAGATCGGTGGTGAAACGCAGCCGCCCTTCCTGATGGTTGCGCTCGACGATCTCGTCGAGCCCCGGCTCGTAGATGGGCAGCTTCCCGGCTTTCAGCCCCTCGATCTTGGCCGCATCGACGTCGACGCACCATACTTCATTGCCCATTTCGGCGAAACACGCCCCCGTCACGAGACCGACGTAGCCGGTCCCGATCACGCACAAATCCATTGAATTCTCCTCGATTCGTGACAACGACAAGTTACCGATCTTCCGGAGCGATCCAAACCAAGTGGTCTCGCCCGTTCTCTTTGGCCTGATAGAGCGCCCGGTCGGCACGTGCGAACACGTCGTCGATCGTGCGATCGCTGATCGAGAACGACGTGCCGCCGGCGCTCACCGTATAGCGGATCGCATGGCCATTGAAGACGACGACGCTTTGGCGAATGGTGCGCAGCAGCCGTTCGATTGCCGCCGTGGCCGCGCGATCGTCGGTTTGCGGCAACAGGATACCGAACTCCTCTCCCCCCAGCCGACCACAGACGTCCATCTGACGCAGGGTTTGTCGAATCGTCTGGGCGAAATGGCGCAGCACGGCGTCGCCCGCAGCATGTCCCAGCGTATCGTTGATCCGTTTGAAGTGATCGAGATCGATGAGGCAGAAGGAAGAACTAATCGTGAATCCAGAACGAACGACGCGCTGAAACTCCTTGTGCATGGCATCGAGAAAGGCGCGGCGGTTGGGAAGCTCGGTGAGCGGATCGGTCATGGCCATGCGCTCGAGCCGCTCCTCGAGCAGTACCTGGTCGGTGACGTCGCGATAGGTGGCGATGTAATGCAAAGGCTTCCCTGCTCTGTCGGTGACGGGCGCGATCGTCACGTCGTGGTGGCGCAATTCTCCCGTTGCCGTTTTGTTGAGCACCCGCCCTTGCCAAATCTCTCCCTGAGAGATCGTCTCCCATAATTCTCGATAAAACGATTCTGGTTGTAAGCCGCTGTGTAACAAATATCCAGCACGCGTACCGATCAGCTGATCGGCACGATAACCGGTGATCTGCTCGAGCGCTGGATTGACCCATTCGACGGTACCGTCGGCCGCCGCGATCATGATGCCTACCGGCGCATGGCGCAGCGCCGCGGTCAAGAGGCGATCTCGCTGGATTTTTTCTTCTTCCTGGGTCACGTCACGCGACACACCGATCGCACGCAACGCGCGTCCCGTCGTAGGATCGCGGTCACATACCTGGCCACGATCTTCGAGCCACAGGATGCGGCCATCCGGTGTCCGGATGCGGTAACGCTGCTGATAGACGGACGTTTTTCCCTTGAGGAGATCGATGAGGGCCGAGCGAACCTTGGGCCAATCGTCGGGATGGACGAAGGAACGCCATTGGGCAAAACTCAAGCGGACGGGCTCATTGCCCAAACCCATCCAACGGCTCCACTGGGCATCGAGCCAGGTCGTTTCATGCACGAAATCCAGATCCCACGTCGCCAGTCCGGCCGCTTCCAGGGCGAGCCGCAGGCGCGTCTCGAGTCGAGCAGGAGACGAGGCAGGATCGGACCGCATTCACGCCCCTTTTGCGGGAAGGAGCCCGCGGGCCTCGGCTTCTTCGTAGATCGCCCGCGCCACGGCCTTCCACACGGGGCCGCCGTGCAGCTCCTCCCCCATGTTCGCTGCGGAGGCCATGGTCTGGAACATGAGGGCGATGAGCCCCAAGAGCTCGGCGCGCACGCGCGGCTCGAGCGAAGACGCATAGAAATGCTGGGAGATTTTTTGCGGATCGGTGTCGAGCGCTTCTCGGGCGAGATCGCGCATCTGCTGCGCGTTCGTCGGATCCAGCCCCAGCACGGCGAGTTTGGCCGCGATGGCGTGTTCCAGCATCTCCACGTTCCGCCCCAGAAACGATGGCTGCACCATCGCGCCAGCCCTCTCATGTACCAATCGTTCAATGATAGCATGGCGGGGTAGGAGCATGGTGGGTGCTGACGGACTCGAACCGCCGACATTCGCCTTGTAAGGGCGACGCTCTACCAACTGAGCTAAGCACCCGCCTCGAGCGCCGGCAATGGTACCATCACCGGCGCTTCCTGGCAAACGCCGCGGGCTCAGTGCGGCAGTTCGGCTGCCCCCGTGCCCGCGGCGGTCGCCGTAACCGCGACCGTGGCCACAGGCGGCTCACTTGCCGGCGCGAGCGGCTCGGGCTTGCGTTCGAGGGCGAGCTCGAGCACCTGCTCGATCCAGCGCACGGGGATGATCTCCACGGCGTTCTTCACGTTGTCAGGGATCTCGGCCAGATCCTTGACGTTCTCCTCGGGAATGAGCACCTTGCGGATGCCGCCGCGCACGGCGGCAAGGAGCTTCTCCTTGAGCCCGCCGATCGCCAGCACTTCCCCCCGCAGGGTGATCTCGCCGGTCATGGCCACGTCGCAGCGCACCGGAATCTCGGTGAGCGCGGAGACGAGCGCCGTGGTGATGGCGATACCGGCCGAAGGACCGTCTTTGGGGATCGCGCCTTCGGGCAGGTGCACGTGCACGTCGGTCTTCTCGTAGAAATCCTCCGGGATGCCGAGCTTGCGCGCGCGCTTGCGCACCACGGTAATGGCCGCCTGGATGGATTCCTGCATGACCTCGCCGAGCTTGCCCGTGGTGATGACCTTGCCTTTGCCCGGCATCACCGCCGCTTCCACGGTGAGGAGTTCGCCGCCCACTTCGGTCCAGGCAAGTCCGGTGACCTGCCCCACCTGGTTCTCTTTCTCGGCCACGCCGAAGGTGTACTTGCGCACGCCGAGATAGGTCTCGAGATCGCCCGCATCCACCGTCACCGGAGCCTTCAGCGCCTTGAGCAGAATGCCCTTGACCACCTTGCGGCAGATCTTGGAGATCTCTCGCTCGAGGCTGCGCACGCCGGCTTCCCGCGTGTAGTAGCGCACGATGTCGCGGATCGCCGCGGTGGTGACGCTGAGCTCGTTCTTCTTCACGCCGTTGAGCTTCATCTGCTTGGGCAGCAGATAGCGCTCGGCGATGGCGATCTTCTCGTCCTCGGTGTAGCCGGAGAGCCGGATCACCTCCATGCGGTCCAAAAGCGGCGCCGGGATGTTGAGCGTGTTCGCCGTGGCCACGAACATCACTTCCGAGAGGTCGAAATCGACCTCGACGTAGTGGTCCTGGAAGGCGTGGTTCTGTTCGGGGTCGAGCACTTCCAGGAGCGCCGAACTCGGATCGCCGCGGAAATCCATGCCGATCTTGTCGACTTCGTCGAGCAGGAAGAGCGGGTTTTTCACGCCGACCTTGATGAGGCTCTGGATGATGCGCCCCGGCATGGCGCCGATGTAGGTGCGCCGATGGCCGCGGATTTCGGCTTCATCCCGCACCCCACCCAGGGCCATACGCACGAACTTGCGCCCCGTGGCACGCGCCATCGACTGCCCGAGCGAGGTCTTGCCCACGCCGGGAGGACCGACCAGGCACAGGATGGGGGCTTTGACGACGTCGACGCGCTTTTGTACCGCCAGGTATTCGACGATCCGCTCCTTGACTTTCTCCAGGCCGTAGTGATCGGCATCGAGGATTTTCTGCGCCTTGGCCAGATCGAGCGTGACCTTGGTCTTCTTGTTCCAGGGCAGGCTCACGAGCACGTCGAGGTAGTTGCGCACCACCGTGGCCTCGGCCGACATGGGCGACATCATGCGCAGCTTCTTGAGTTCGGCCTCGGCCTTTTCCTGCACCTCCTTGGGCATTCCCGCGGCCTTGATCTTCTTCTCGAGCTCTTCGAGCTCGGCCTGTTCGTCGCCTTCGCCGAGTTCCTTCTGGATGGCCTTGACCTGCTCGTTGAGGTAGAACTCGCGCTGCGATTTTTCCATCTGCCGCTTGACGCGGCTACGGATGCGCTTCTCGACTTCGAGAATGTCGATCTCGGCCTCGAGCAGCGCCAAGAGCCGCTCCATGCGCGGCACGAGGGCGAGGATCTCGAGCAGCTCCTGCTTCTTGTCGAGCTTGAGCGGCAGATGGGCCGCGATGATGTCGGTGAGATGCTCGGGATCTTCGAGCGCGGCGAGCGAGGCGACGAGCTCCTGCGGCAGCTTCTGGTTGAGCTTGACGTACTCTTCGAAAGCGGAGAGCAGCGAGCGGCGCAGGGCCTCGGTCTCGCGGGCATCGCCGGTCTGGGTTTCCAGCGGCTCGGCCAGGGCGACGAAGGTGTCGCCTTCTTCGAGAATGCGTGCAAAGCGCGCGCGCTGCCGCCCTTCGATGAGCACCTTGACCGTGCCGTCGGGCAGCTTGAGCATCTGCAGCACATGGGCGATGCACCCGAGCGTGAAAATGTCGTCGGGACCGGGATCGTCCTTGGCGGCGTCTTTCTGCGTGGCGAGTACGAGCCGTCCGCCGTTTTCCATGGCGCGCTCGAGCGCCTTGATGGACTTGGGCCGCCCAACGAAGAGCGGGATGACCATGTGCGGGAACACCACCACGTCGCGCAAGGGCAGCAGCGGCAGGTGTTCGAGGGTTTTCCCCTGGGTTTGGATGAGCTCTGTCATGAGTGGAAATCCTGATGAGGCGAGGAATCGCTACCGTGCAATATGGTAGCTTGAACGGCAAAAATCAAGGGGAGAAAAAAGCACATTGGCGGCGGGGCCGAAACGGCCCCGCACCGAAGAGAGAAAAACGAAACGTCGAACTTCAGTTGGCGCCGCTGACGCGGGCTTCTTCGCCGCTGAGCTTGAGGGGGGGTGTGCCCTGCGTCACGGTGGATTCCTCGATGAGGATCTTGTGCACGCCTTCGCTGCTGAGGTTGGGGAGCTCGAACATCAGGTCGAGCAACACCTCTTCCATGATGGAGCGCAGCCCGCGCGCGCCGGTGCGCCGTTCGATGGCTTTACGGGCGATCGCCCGGATCGCGCCGGGGGTGAATTCGAGCGCCACGCCTTCCATCTCGAAGAGCTTGCGATACTGCTTGACGAGGGCATTCTTCGGCTCGGTGGCGATGCGCATGAGCGCCTCTTCGTCGAGCTCCTCGAGCGGCACGATCACCGGCAGACGCCCGACGAACTCGGGAATCAAGCCGAAGCGCACGAGATCGTCGGGTTCGACCTGGCGCAGCAGTTCGGATTTCTTGCGCTCTTTCTTGCTCGCGACCATGGCGCCGAACCCGATGCCGGCGGCTTCCGTGCGCCGCTCGACGATCTTCTCCAGCCCCTCGAAGGCGCCACCGCAGATGAAGAGGATGTTGGTGGTGTCGAGCTGGATGAAGTCCTGGTTCGGGTGCTTGCGCCCGCCTTGAGGCGGCACGGAAGCCACCGTGCCTTCGATGAGCTTCAAGAGCGCCTGCTGCACGCCTTCGCCGGAGACGTCGCGGGTGATGGAGGGGTTCTCGGACTTGCGCGTGATCTTGTCGATCTCGTCGATGAAGACGATGCCCCGCTGGGCACGCTCGACGTCGAAGTCGCAGGTTTGAAGCAGGCGGGCGAGGATGTTCTCCACGTCTTCACCCACGTAGCCTGCCTCGGTGAGCGTGGTGGCGTCGGCGATGGCAAAGGGCACGTCCAGCTTGCGCGCAAGGGTCTGCGCGAGCAGGGTCTTGCCCGAACCGGTAGGGCCGATGAGCAGGATGTTGCTCTTGGCGATCTCCACGTCGTCGTCGCGGCCGGCGAGCGCCAGACGCTTGTAGTGGTTGTAGACCGCTACCGAGAGCACGCGCTTGGCGTAGTCCTGGCCGATGACGTACTGGTCGAGATAATCGACGAGCTCCCTGGGCGTGGGCAAGTGCCCTGTGTGCCCTTCCCCTTCGCCCAGGTCTTCCGCCAACTCCTGACGCACGATGTCGTTGCACAACTCGATGCACTCGTTGCAGATGTACACCGACGGGCCGGCGATGAGTTTCTTGACCTCGTGCTGGCTCTTGCCACAGAAGGAACAGTAGAATTCGCCGTTGTCGCTGCGTTTATTCTTCGCCATGGTTCCTCAGATGTCTTCGCGACGGATCAGGACCTTGTCGACCAGGCCATACTTCACGGCTTCTTCCGCGTCCATGAAGTTGTCCCGCTCGGTGTCGCGCTCGACGCGCTCGACGTCGTTGCCGGTGTGAAACGCCAGGAGCTCGTTGAGCTTGGCCTTGATTTTGAGAATCTCGCGGGCGTGGATCTCGATGTCGGTGGCCTGTCCCTGAAAACCACCCAGGGGCTGGTGGATCATCACGCGGGAATTCGGCAGGCAGTAGCGCTTGCCTCTGGCACCTGCCGCGAGCAGGAAGGCGCCCATGCTCGCCGCCTGGCCGATGCACAGGGTGCTCACGTCGGGCTTGATGAACTGCATGGTGTCGTAGATGGCCATGCCGGCCGTGACCGAGCCGCCCGGCGAGTTGATGTAGAAGTGGATGTCCTTGTCCGGGTTCTCGGATTCGAGAAAGAGGAGCTGTGCGACGACGAGGCTCGCGACCGCATCGTCGACGGGGCCGACGAGAAAGACCACGCGCTCCTTGAGCAGGCGCGAGTAGATGTCGTAGGCGCGCTCGCCGCGACCGCTTTGCTCCACCACCATCGGCACGAGGCCGAGCCCGAGCGGGGTGTTCGCCTCAAAGGATTGTTTCATGGTTCCTCACGCAGGAATTCGTTCAATTGTAGTTGACGCGAAAACGCGCGGCGGGTTCGCGCGGCGAACAAACTTCGCCCGCCGAACGTCGCGGCCGCGCGGGTTTGCCCATCTTCAGGCGGGGCGCTGCGTCATGAACTCGTCGAACTCGACGGGCTTGTCGACCACCTGAACCTGCTCGAGCACCCATTGCACGACGTTGTTCTCGATCGCCACCGCTTCCACCGACACCAGGCGCTCCGGATCGGAATAATACCAATTGACCATCACCTCTGGGTGCTCGTACTCGGCGGCCACCTCTTCGACGAGGGCGCGCACCTGCTCCGGTTTCGCCTGAAGTTCATGGCGCTTGACGAGCTCGCCGATGACGAGGCCGAGCTTGACGCGGCGGCGGGCCTCTTCTTCGAAGAGCTGCGGCGAGAGCTCGAGCTTGCCGGCGTCGAACCCGCGCATGCTCAGGTCACGCCGCATGCGCTCGACGAGCTGTTCGGCTTCGGTCTCGACGAGGGCGCTCGGCACGGCGAAGTCGTGGGCGGAGAGCAGCAGATCGAAGACCTGTTTCTTTACTTCGTTGTCGATGCGCTGCTTGAGTTCGCGCTCGAGCGAGGCGCGGATCTCGTCGCGCAACTTTTGCACGTCGCCATCCTCGATGCCGAGCGCACGGGCAAAGTCGGCATCGACCGCGGGCAATTCGGGCTCTTCGACTCGATGCACCGTGAGCTCGAACTGCAGCGTCTGGCCGGCGAACTTGTTGTCCTCGCCTTCAGGGAAGGTTACCTCGAAGGTTTTGGTTTCGCCAGCCCGCATGCCGATCGGCGCCTTCTCGATATCTTCGAGCAAAGCGCCAGCGCCGATGACGAAGGGGAAGTTTTCGACTTGGCCGTTCTCGACCACCTCGCCATCCTTGCGCGCGGTATAAGAGACGGTGACGCGATCGCCTTCCTGCGCCGGCCGGTCGACTTCGTGGTACGTGGTGCGCTGCTTGCGCAGGCGCTCGAGGGTCTTGTCGATTTCGGCCTCGGTGATCTCGAGCCGCGGACGTTCGACCGTGCGGCCGGAGAGATCGGCGGGTTCGACTTCGGGGTAGACTTCGAAGCGGGCCGTGAAGGCGAGAATCGCCGCATCGGCCGATTCGGCGGGTTCGATGCGGAAACCGCCCGCCACGCGCAAGCCTTCGCGGGCGACGGCTTCGTTGAAGGTGCGCTCGATCGCCTCGCTCACGGCTTCGGTCCACATTTCGTTGCCATACATCTGCTTGACGAGGCGCATCGGCACCTTGCCCGGACGAAACCCAGGCATCTTGACGGTGGGTGCGATGCGTTTGAGGCGCTTTTCGGCGTCTTTCTCGACGTCGGCCACGGGAATGTTGAGCGTGAGCGAACGTTCGAGCGGATTGGCGGGTTGTTGCGCGGGCGTCTGTTCGGCGACTTCCATCCGAGTTCCTTGCATTCGTGGGTGAAGAAAACGGTTTTTCATTCTAACATGGTTTGATCTCCAGCCAGGAGTCGCATCATGCCTTTCGCGCCCTTTTCCCCTTTCATTGCGCCCCTTTCTTCCCGCCCCTTGCTCCGTCTGAAGGAGATCCGGGCGATCGAGGCGGTGGAAGTCCCCTTGGCCGATCCGCCGCTGATGGAGCGTGCCGGGGCGGCGATCGCCCGCTCGGTGATCGCGCACGTCCCTCCGGGCGGTTTGGTGTGCATCCTGTGCGGACCGGGCAACAACGGGGGGGACGGGTTCGTGGCGGCACGTCGGCTGCTCGCCCTCGGACGACGCGCCGTGGTGATCGGCTGCTTCGACGCGACGCGCATGGAAGGCGAAGCCGCGGCGGCGCGCGCCGCCTTTCTCTCGGCTGGCGGCACCGTGCTTCCTGGTCCGGAAGCGCTCGACGAGCGGCCGGCAGCGATCGTGGATGCCCTCTTCGGCATCGGCCTTGCCCGCCCCATCGGCGAGCCCTACGCCTCATGGATCGAGTGGGGTTCGCGGCAGACGGCGTTCAAACTGGCAGTAGACGTCCCCAGCGGGCTCGATGCCGACACAGGGCGCTGCACGGGGCCATGTTTCGAGGCAAACGCCACCCTGACCTTCCTCGCCGACAAGCCAGGTCTGCACACGCTCGACGGCCCGGATCGGGCCGGTGTGGTCATGGTCGATGCGCTGGGAGTCGATGCCTCACGCCACGACCTGGGACGGGGGCGTTTGCTCGGGCTGGACGCCTTCGCCGGCCACCTGCGGCCGCGGCGCAAGAACACCCACAAGGGCAGTTTCGGCCACGTGCTGGTGGTGGGGGGCGCGCCGCGCATGAGCGGAGCGGCCTTCCTGGCGGGGCACGCGGCGCTCGCCACCGGCGCCGGCAAGGTGACCCTGTGCGCGCTCGACCCGAACATTCTCTCCTTCAGTCCAGTGCATCCGGAGTTGATGGTGGGAAACGCGATTCCCGAGCGCGGCGTCGATGTCCTCGTCGTCGGGCCGGGCTTGGGCGCCTCGGCCGAAGCCCGCGCCCAGCTCGCGCGACTACTGCCTTCCTCTCTGCCGCTCGTGCTCGACGCCGACGGGCTCAATCGCCTGGCCGTCGACGCCGAATTGCAGGAGTCCCTGCGCTCACGCTCGATTCCGGCAATCCTCACGCCCCACCCCATGGAGGCCGCGCGACTGCTCGGTACCGAGGTGGCCGCCGTGCAGCGCGACCGCATCGCCGCCGCGCAGGAACTCGCCCAGCGCTACCGGGCGCATGTCGTGCTCAAGGGCTGCGGCTCGGTCGTGGCCGACCCCGACGGCGCCTGGGCGATCAACCCCACGGGGAATCCGGGCATGGCGAGCGCCGGCATGGGCGACGTACTGAGCGGCCTGCTGGGGGCGCTACTCGCCCAGGGCTGGCCGGTACCGCTGGCGGCGCGCTTCGGCCCATTCCTCCATGGCGCCGCGGCCGATCGGCTCGTTGCAGAAGGGATCGGCCCGATCGGGATCACTGCCAGCGAGACGGTGAGCGCGGCGCGGCGCCTGCTGAACGAATGGTCGGTGCGGGCTTGAGCGCCGCCTGGTGCGGCCTCTATTCGAGCTGTCCCCAGGGGCGGACACGCTCTTCCTCCCACCAGGTCATCGTCTGCACCAGTTCGGCGAGCGAATCGCTCGCCATCTTTTCCATCACGCGGGCACGATAGACCTCCACCGTCTTGATCGAGATACCCAGATCGTCTGCAACCTGCTTGTTGAGGCGACCCGCGACGATGAGCGCGAGCACTTCGCGTTCGCGCTGCGACAGGCTCGCGAGGCGCCGCTCGATCTCCTGGCGCCGGCGCTGCCGCTCGCGCAAGGTGCGTGAACGCCCGAGCGCCTCCTCGATGCGATCGAGAAGCTGTGCGTCGGAAAACGGTTTTTCCAGGAAGTCGACTGCCCCCTTGCGCAACAGGCGTACCGCCATGGGAATGTCGCCGTGTCCGGTGATGAAGATCACCGCCAGCGGCAGCTCGCGCCGGCGCAACTCATCGAAGAGTTCCAGTCCGCTCATGCCGGGCATGCGCACGTCGAGCAGCACGCAGCCGCCGTCCTGCGGTCCGACGGCAGCAAGGAAACTCGCCGCATCGACGTAGGTGCGCACACAATGGCCGCTGCCTTCGAGCAGCCACTGCAGGGAATCGCGCATCGCCTCGTCGTCGTCGACGACATGCACGAGGCGCCCTTCCTCCATCCCGTTCATTTCCTCATTCCTCCAGCGGCAGGGTGAAGCGAAACACCGTCCCCCCTTGGGGATTGTCCTCCACCATGAGCCGTCCCTCATGGAATTCGACGATGGAGCGGCAGATCTTCAGGCCCATGCCCAGACCGTCGGGTTTGGTGGTGAAAAAGGAGGTGAAGATCTGCTCGCGTTCTTCCGGCGAGAGGCCGCGGCCGCGATCGATCACGGCCACGGCCACGTGGCGTTCGTCCTGACGTGCCGCCTGTACCCGGATCTGGCGCGCAGCCGGCCTCGTGCGCGCCATCGCTTCGATGCCGTTGCGGATCAGATTCACCAGAACTTGCTCGATGAGGATCTGGTCGGCGCGCACCGGCGGCAGCACCTCGGGAAGCTCCACCAGAAGACGCACGTTGTGCCGCTTGGCCTCGGGTGTCATGATCTCGACGGCCCCCTCTACAATTTCGGCAAGCGGCACCGACTCGCGCCGCGGTTCGGACTTGCGCACGAAGTCGCGGATGCGGTTGAGGATGGAGCCGGCGCGCTCGGCCTGCGTCGCCGCTTTCTCGAGCACGGCACGCGCGGCCGCCTCGTCGAGCCGACCCTGCTCCAGCCGGCTCATGCCGCCGCGACAATAATTGGCGATCGCCGCGAGTGGCTGGTTGAGCTCGTGCGCGAGGGTCGACGCCATCTCGCCCATGGTGATGAGCCGCGCCGTCTGCTGCAGTTGGGCCTGGCGCTGCAGCTCCAGCGCGCGCAGATGCTGATGAACGGTGATGTCGGTGGCGATCGCCATGCGCACGATGCGCCCATCGACCCAGCGCGTGAGCTGCTCGTGCACATGGTACCAGCGCCCGGACTCGGGATGCTGCACTTCGCCGTCGAACAGCTCGCGGGGTAGCGTCTCTTCGTCGGGATGGGCATCCTCCGGTTCGAGAGAGAACGGTCGAGGCACGCCCAAGGCCGACGCCCGCTGTCCCACCGCGTCGAAACCATAGATGCGCTTGAATGCCCGGTTGGCGAAGAGGATCTCGTCGCTTTCCCAGTCTGCCACGAAGACCGCGGCATCGAGCCCCTCCAGCACCGCAGCGAAACGGCGTTGGGCCGCTTCGAGCGCGGCGCGCACCCGCCGCGCCTCGGTCACGTCGGTCACGGCCGCCATCCAGCCGGTGTGCCGCCCCTCGCCATCGATGAGCGGAGAGAGGTAAAAACGCACGTCGAGCCGCTCGCCGTCCTTGCGCCGGATGCGCATGTCGAACCCCTCGGGAGGGAAACGGCCCGCGAGCGTCATGCGCAGGCTCTCCCAGCACGTCTCGAGCGATTCCTCCGGCCAATAGGGAAACGGTGGCCCGCACCCGAGCAGTTCTTCCTCCGTGAACCCCACCAATCGGCAGAAGGCGGGGTTCACATAGATGATGCGCCCCTGCAGATCGATCGCCCGCAGGCCGGTGACGAGGGATTCCTCCATCGCGCGGCGAAAGGCCATCTCGGCCTGCAGCGCCTGCTCGGTCTGTTTTGCTCGGGTGATGTCATGAGCGATGGCGTAGCAGGCATCCTCGTCATTGACCGGGTTGATGTGCCACGACAGCCAACGATATTCGCCGGTAATACCATGCATGCGGGCGACGAATTCCACCGCCTCGCCGCTCGAGAGCCGGCGCAGGGCCGACATCGTTTCGGCCAAGTCGTCGTGGTGCACCAGATCGATGAGCGACTTGCCCTGCAGCATCCTCTCGGTATAGCCGAGCACTCGGGGGAACGCCGCATTGCAGCGCAGGATCTTTCCGTCTTGCCCCAGCACTGCCAGCAGGTCGAGCGAAAAATGGAAGAGCCGGTCCCGCTCGCGTTCGAGCCGCCTCAGGGCCAAACCACGCTGCCGAATGCGAACGAGGAGCACGATCACCCACGCTCCCAGAGCAGCGATCACCAGCAGCATGGTCAGCATCTCGGCGTTGACGCCGGTGGCGGCTTCCGAAGCGCCCCACTGGTAAAGCATGGCTCCGGCGCCTAACATGATCAGGGCAAACAGGGCCCCTGCGGCGCCAAAACGCACAGGGGCATCGTCGCGCGAGGAACTGACGGGGAGACTGGTCTTCATCGGTAGGTGGGAACGCACGGAGACGGAAAAATTCCTCGACCGACAATGTCGCGCATTCCTGGCCATTCCACCACTAGGGGAAACCCGTAGTCATGCCACCGTCTCTTCGTGCTGCAGCGCACGATTGCGCTTCGTGAAATTAAATTTTATATTGCGGGATGTACACCGCAAAAGGAGCCGCTCATGTCCGTCCAGTCCCAGCACCACGTCCATCCGGATCCGGATCCCGAAGAAACACGCGAGTGGTTGGACGCGCTCGACGCCGTCCTCAAACACGAAGGCCCGGAGCGGGCGCACGCGCTCCTCGAGACCTTGATCGAAGAGGCCCGAGAACACGGCGTTGACATTCCCTATTCGGCCAACACCGCCTACATCAACACCATCCCGGTCGAACTGCAGCCGCCTTATCCGGGCGACCCCGATCTGGAAATCAAGATCCACTCGTACATCCGCTGGAATGCGATGGCCATGGTGGTACGTGCCAACCGCGATTCCAACGTGGGCGGGCATATCGCTTCCTTCGCCTCGGCCGCCGTGCTCTACGACGTGGGGTTCAACCACTTTTTCCATGCGCCGAACGAAAAGCATCCAGGGGACCTCGTCTTCTTCCAGGGACACTCCGCTCCGGGCATCTACGCGCGCGCCTTCATGCTCGGCCGGCTCACGCAAGAGCAGCTCATCAGCTATCGGCGCGAGATCGACGGCAAGGGGCTTTCCTCCTATCCCCACCCCTGGCTGATGCCGGCCTTCTGGCAATTTCCCACCGTCTCCATGGGGCTGGGTCCCATCCAGGCGATCTATCAGGCGCGCTTCATCAAGTATCTCGCCTGCCGGGGTTTGCTCGACGCGGAACGAGCCGCCAAGCGCAAAGTGTGGTGTTTCATCGGCGACGGGGAAGTCGACGAGGTCGAGACCTTGGGCGCGATCGGTATGGCAGCGCGCGAGAAGCTCGACAATCTCATCTTCGTCATCAACTGCAACCTGCAGCGGCTCGACGGTCCGGTGCGCGGCAACGGCAAGATCATCCAGGAACTGGAAGCCGAGTTCCGCGGCGCCGGCTGGAACGTCATCAAGGTGATCTGGGGCTCGCGCTGGGACGCGCTCTTTGCCCGCGACAAGCAGGGCATCCTGAAAAAGCGCCTCATGGAGCTGTGCGACGGCGACTACCAGACGTTCCGCGCCAAGAATGGGGCCTACATCCGCGAGCACCTCTTCAACACCCCCGAGCTGAAAGCACTGGTGGCCGACTGGACCGACGAGGAAATCTGGGAACTCAACCGCGGCGGCCACGACATCTTCAAGGTGCACGCCGCCTACAAGGCCGCTGTCGAGCACCAGGGGCAGCCGACGGTGATCCTCGCCAAGACCATCAAGGGCTACGGCATGGGCCAGGCGGGCGAGGCGATGAACATCGCCCACCAGGCAAAGAAAATGGATCACGACGCGATCCGCAGTTTCCGCGACCGTTTCCGTCTCCCGGTCCCCGACGACCAGATCGATGCGCTGCCTTTCCTCACTTTCGCGCCCGACTCGCCCGAGGCGCGCTACATGCACGAACGGCGCCAGGCGCTGGGCGGCTATCTGCCGCAGCGGCGGCAGAAAGCGAGCGAATCGCTGGAAATTCCGCCGCTCGAATCGTTTGCCTCATTCTTTGCCGGCAGCGGCGAAGGGCGCGAGATCTCCACGACCATGGCGCTGGTGCGCATGATGATCCAGCTCATGCGCGACAAGAAGATCGGCAAGCGCGTGGTGCCCATCGTGCCGGACGAGTCGCGCACCTTCGGCATGGAGGGAATGTTCCGCCAGTTCGGCATCTGGAACCAGGAAGGGCAGAAGTACGTTCCCGAGGATCATGACCAGCTGATGTTCTACAAGGAGTCGCGCGACGGCCAGATCCTGGAGGAGGGGATCAACGAAGCGGGCGCGACGAGCGACTGGATCGCGGCGGCCACGAGCTACAGCGTGCACGACGTGATCACGATCCCCTTCTACATCTTCTATTCCATGTTCGGCTTCCAGCGCACGATGGATCTCATCTGGGCGGCGGGAGATCAGCGCGCCCGGGGCTTTCTCATCGGCGGCACCTCGGGGCGCACGACGCTGAACGGGGAGGGGCTGCAGCACGAGGACGGCCACAGCCACGTGCTCGCGCACGTCGTGCCCAACTGCATCAGCTACGACCCGACCTTCCAGTACGAACTCGCCGTGATCGTGCACGAAGGCTTGCGGCGCATGATGGCGGAGCAGGAAGACGTCTTCTACTACATCACCGTGCTCAACGAGAACTACGAGCATCCGCCCATGCCCGAAGGCGAGAGCGTGCGCGAGGACATTCTCAAGGGAATGTATCTGCTGCGCGCTGCCCCGGCCGGCGACGCGCCCCGCGTGCAGCTCATGGGGTGCGGCTCCATCCTGCGCGAAGTGATGGCCGCGGCCGACATCCTGCGCGAGGACTGGGGCGTGGCCGCCGACGTGTGGAGCTGCACGAGCTTCAACGAGCTCGCCCGCGACGGCCAGGATACGGTGCGCTGGAACCTGCTGCATCCGCTGGAAGCGCCGCGCAAGAGCCACGTCGAGCAGAAGCTCTCCGGGCACCGCGGACCAGCGGTGGCGGCGACCGACTACGTCAAGCTCTTTGCCGAGCAGATCCGTCCCTTCGTCAAGCGCACCTATTACACGCTGGGCACCGACGGCTTCGGGCGCTCCGATACCCGCGAGAAGCTGCGATTCCATTTCGAGGTCGATCGGCATTGGGTGACGCTCGCCGCGCTCATGGCACTTGCCGAAGACGGCGAACTGCCGCGGCGCAAGGTGGCCGAGGCCATCGTCCGCTACGGCATCGATCCCGCCAAACCCAACCCGCGCACGGCCTAAAGGAGATTCCCGATGGCATCCCTCATCGAAGTGAAGGTACCGGACATCGGCGACTATCACGACGTGCCGGTGATCGAGGTATTGGTCAAGCCCGGCGACGTGCTCGCGCCCGAAGATCCGATCTGCACCCTCGAATCGGACAAGGCCACCATGGACGTGCCCTGCCCCGTGGCCGGCGTCGTGCGCGAAGTGCTCGTCAAGGTCGGCGACAAAGTCTCCGAAGGCACTCCCATCGTCCGCCTCGAAGCCAGCGAGGCAGGCAAACAGGCCGAGGCGCCCGCCGCTGCGGCGATGCCGGCCGAGCCTCGCGCCGAAGCAGCCACGCCGGCACCAGCAACCGCTGGCGAAACGCCTTCCCCTGCCGAGCCGACTCGATCGGCTCCTGCCGTCGGCACGACCGCCTGGGCGCCAGTGGCCGAACCCGCGGCGCCTTCTCCCGTTGCGCCCACACCGATCCAGCTCGGGGGCAAGGTCCACGCCAGCCCCGTCGTGCGGGCTTTTGCCCGCGAGCTCGGCGTCGATCTCTCCAAGGTCACTGCGTCCGGGCCGAACGGCCGCATCCTGCGTGAGGATGTCCTCGCCTACGTCAAGCGCGTGATGCAGGGCGAAGCCGAGTCGCAGCCCAAGGCGGGGGGCGGCACGCTGCTTGCCGGCCTGGAGCTGCCTCCCTGGCCCAAGGTCGACTTCGCCAAGTTCGGCCCCATCGAAGTCAAGGAGCTGGGGCGGATCAAGAAGATCTCGGCGGCGAATCTTGCGCGCAACTGGATCATGATCCCGGCGGTCACCTACCACGACGAGGCCGACGTCACCGAGCTCGAAGCCTTCCGCCGCGAGCTCAACCGCGAGCACGAAAAGGAAGGGATCAAGTTCACCATGCTCGCCTTCCTCATCAAGGCGGCGGTGGCGGCGCTGCAGCGCTTCCCCGACATGAACACCAGCCTCGACGGGGACAAGCTCGTGTATAAGCGCTACTACCACATCGGCTTTGCCGCCGACACACCGCAAGGGCTGGTGGTGCCGGTGCTGAAAGAGGCCGACAAGAAGGGGCTGCGCGAGATCGCGGTCGAGACGGCCGAGCTCGCCCGCAAGGCGCGCGAAGGCAAGCTCAAGCCGGCCGAGATGCAGGGGGCCACCTTCACCATCTCCAGCCTGGGAGGGATCGGCGGCACGGGCTTCGCGCCCATCATCAACGCGCCGGAAGTGGCGATCCTGGGCGTGAACAAGATCGCCGTCAAGCCGGTATGGGACGGCAAGGCGTTCGTGCCGCGCCAGATCCTGCCGCTGTCGCTCACGGCGGATCATCGCGTCATCGACGGGGCTTACGCCACGCGCTTCACCACCCACCTTGCCCAGCTGCTCGCCGATTTCCGGCGGGTACTGCTCTAAAGCGGAGGCGAATTCCATGTCCCTCATCGAAGTAAAGGTACCGGACATTGGCGACTATCACGACGTGCCGGTGATCGAGGTATTGGTCAAGCCCGGCGACGTGCTCGCGCCCGAAGATCCGATCTGCACCCTCGAATCGGACAAGGCCACCATGGACGTGCCCTGCCCCGTGGCCGGCATCGTGCGCGAGGTGCTCGTCAAGGTCGGCGACAAGGTCTCCGAAGGCACTCCTGTCATTCGCCTCGAAGCCGCCGAGGCGGGCAAGCAGGCCGAGGCGTCCTCTGCCCCAGCCGGAGCCGTCGCTGCGTCCGCTCCGGCGCAGACCGGATCGGCTCCCATGCCGGCGGCGACGCATTCCGCTCCTCGATCCGACGCAGCGGCAGCGGCAGTGTCGGCCGCGCCCGCCTTCGCCGGAGAAGTCCACCACCGCTGCCAGCTGCTCGTACTCGGCGGCGGCCCCGGGGGCTATTCCGCGGCGTTTCGCGCGGCCGATCTCGGGCTCGACGTGCTGTTGGTCGAACGCGAGGCGGTGCTTGGGGGGGTGTGCCTCAACGTGGGCTGCATCCCCTCCAAGGCCCTGCTGCATCTGGCCGCAGGGATCGAGGCGCGCACGCATCTCGCCCAGGCCGGGATCGTCTTCGAGGCGCCAAAAATCGAGCTCGAGCGGGTACGCGCGCACCGCGACGAGGTCGTCGGACGGCTAACCAAGGGCCTCGCGGGCATGGCCAAGGCGCGCGGCGTGCGGGTGCTGCAGGCAGAAGGCCGGCTCGTCGGGCCCCATCACCTCGAAGTGCGGCGCATGGAGGGCGATCCGGCGCGCCCGAGCGGCACCGTGGAGATCGTCGAATTCGAACAGGCGATCCTCGCCGCCGGTTCGCGGCCAGTGCGCCTGCCATTCCAGCCGGACGACCCCCGCGTGGTCGATTCCACCGGTGCGCTGGCGCTGCCCTTGCTGCCACGGCGCATGCTGGTGGTGGGCGGCGGCATCATCGGCCTGGAAATGGGTACGGTCTATGCCGCCTTCGGCGCCACGGTCGACGTGGTCGAGGCGACGGCGGATCTCTTTCCCGGTGCCGACCGCGACCTCGTGCGTGTGTGGGAGAAGAAGAATGCCGGCCGTTTCGGCGCGCTCTACCGCAACACGCGCACCACGGCGCTCGAGGCGCGCGACGACGGCATCTGGGCGAGGTTCGAGGGTGAAGCGGCGCCCAAGGAAGCGCAACGCTACGACCTCGTGCTGGTGGCCGTGGGGCGTCGCTCCAACGGCCCCCTGCTCGGGCTCGAGGCGGCGGGCGTGCATCTCGACGAGCGAGGATTCATCCCGGTCGATCCGCAACGGCGCACCAATGTGTCGCACGTTTTTGCGATCGGGGACCTCACCGGCAATCCGATGCTCGCGCACAAGGCCGTGCACGAAGGACACGTGGCGGCGGAAGCGGCCGCCGGCCGGAAAGCGGCGTTCGATGCGCTGCAGATCCCCTCGGTGGCCTACACCGACCCCGAGATCGCCTGGGCCGGGCTCACCGAAACCGAAGCCAAGGCCCGCGGACTCAAAGTGGAGAAAGCCGTCTTTCCCTGGGCTGCCTCGGGGCGAGCGATCGCCAACGGCTGCGAGGAAGGATTCACCAAACTGCTGTTCGACGCCGAAACGCATCGTCTGGTCGGCGGGGCCATCGTCGGTGCCGGTGCGGGGGATCTGATCGGCGAGATCTGCCTGGCGATCGAAATGGGGGCGGAAGCAGGCGACATTGCCCGAACCATCCATCCCCACCCGACGCTCATCGAGACGGTGGGACTGGCGGCGGAAGTGGCCGAAGGGAGCTGCACCGACCTGCCTCCCGCCCGCAAACGCTGACTCGACCTTGGGCGGCGAGCCTTTCTGGCTTGCCGCCCCTTAGGGAAATCCCTAGTCGCTGATTTCCCCATTCCCTCTTGCGATCCGCCAGCCTCTGTCCGATACTTTCCAACGGTCCCGCACCCTAAAGGAGAGCTCCCCATGAAGAAAAAAGCCCTCGTTGCGGCGCTCGCCGCGGCGTGCTCCCTCGCTACTCCCGCCTGGGCGGGACAGACGCTCGACACCGTGCTCAAACGCGGCGTGCTGCATTGCGGCGTCAGCGACGGCCTGCCGGGATTTTCCTACACCGACGCGAGCGGCAACTATGCAGGCATCGACGCGGATTTCTGCCGTGCGGTGGCCGCGGCGCTCTTCGGCGATGCGAAGAAAGTGAAATTCACGCCGCTCACCGCCAAGGAGCGTTTCACCGCGCTGCAATCGGGCGAGATCGACGTGCTGTCGCGCAACTCCACCTGGACCATCTCGCGCGACGTCGGCATGGGCATGTCCTTCACCGGCGTCACCTACTACGACGGCCAGGGCTTTCTCGTGAACAAGAAGCTGGGCGTGAAGAGCGCCCGTGAGCTCGACGGCGCCACCGTCTGCATCCAGGCGGGGACCACCACCGAGATGAACCTCTCGGACTACTTCCGCACCAACGGCATGAAATACACACCTGTCACCTACGAGAAGTCCGACGAGTCGGCCAAGGCGCTCGAATCGGGCCGTTGCGACGTGCTCACCTCCGACCAGTCCCAGCTCTACGCCCAGCGCATCAAGCTCGCCAACCCCGACGACTACGTCGTGCTGCCCGAAGTGATCTCCAAAGAGCCGCTCGGCCCCGTGGTGCGGCAGGGGGACTCCGAGTGGTTCAACGTGGTGCGCTGGACGCTCTTCGCCCTCGTCGCCGCCGAGGAATACGGCATCACCTCGGCCAACGTCGACCAGATGGCCAAGACCTCCACCAACCCCGAGGTACGGCGCCTGCTGGGGCTGGACACCGATTTCGGCAAGGACATGAAGCTCAAGAAAGACTGGGCCTACCAGATCGTCAAGCAGGTGGGCAACTACGGCGAGATGTTCGAGCGCAACGTCGGCAAAGGAAGCCCCCTCAAGATCGAACGTGGCCTCAACGCCCAATGGAACAAGGGCGGACTGCAGTACGCCCCACCTTTCCGCTGATCCCTCTTCCTTCTCCCCTGTCCGCCGTCGTCCTGACGGCGGACCGTTCCGGCTGATCCGACATGACCTCTGGCGAGACGCTTCGCGGCGGCGGACCGCGCCGCTGGCTCTATGACCCGAAGATCCGCGCCCTCGCGGCCCAGATCCTCACCGTGCTGGCGATCGCCCTTTTCGCCGGCTGGATCGTGCACAACACCGTGCACAATCTCACGGTGCGCGGCATCGCTTCCGGCTTCGGATTCCTGAAGAATCCCGCCGGCTTCGGCATCCTGCAGACGCTCATCGATTATCGCGAAACCGACAGCTTCGCGCGCGTCTTCGTGATCGGTCTGCTCAATACGCTGCTCGTAGCGGCGCTGGGCATCGTCTTCGCCACCGTGCTGGGCTTTCTCGTGGGCATCGGGCGTCTGGCCGAGAATGCACTCATCCGCGGCCTGTCGGCCCTCTACGTCGAGACCTTTCGCAACGTTCCTCCGCTGCTGCAGATCTTCTTCTGGTACTTCGCGGTGCTGCGCGCCATGCCTTCGCCGCGCCAGAGCCACGAGTTCCTGGGTGCGTTCTTCCTCAATATCCGAGGACTCTACGTGCCGCGGCCCATTCCCGCCGAGGGATTCGCCCCCATCGTGCTCGCGCTTGGCATCGCGCTCGCCGCCGTGATCATCCTGAGACGCTGGGCGCGACGCCGGCAGGAGCACACCGGCGAGCCTTTTCCCACGGGACGGGTCGCCCTGTTGCTGCTCTTCGGCTTGCCGCTCGCCGCCCGCCTGATCTTCGGCGCTCCCTTCACCTGGGAACTCCCCCAGCTGCAGGGATTCAATTTCCGCGGCGGCTGGGTCTTGTTGCCCGAGCTCGTCGCGCTCACGGTCGCGCTGTCGCTCTACACCGCTGCCTTCATCGCCGAGACGGTGCGCGCCGGCATCCAGTCGGTGCCGCGCGGGCAGATCGAGGCGGCGATCGCCCTGGGTCTGACGCCGCGCCAGCGCCTGCGCCTCATCGTCCTGCCTCAGGCCATGCGCGTCATCATCCCGCCGCTCACCAGCCAGTACCTCAATCTGACGAAGAACTCTTCCCTGGGGGCGGCAATCGGCTATCCCGACCTCGTGGGGCTCTTCGCCGGCACGGTGCTCAACCAGACCGGACAGGCGATCGAGACCATCGCCATGACGATGGCGGTGTATCTGCTCATCAGCCTGACGATCTCGCTCGTCATGAACTGGTACAACCGGCGCATGGCGCTGGTCGAACGTTGAGGAACCGCCATGTCCTCCTCCCCTTCCCTTCGCCCTCCCGTCGTGCGCATCGATGTTCTGCGCTGGCTACGGGAGAACCTTTTCTCCGGCCCGGTCAACACGGCGCTCACCCTGCTCGCCATCTACCTTTTGTGGCGCTTCGTTCCCCCCGTGCTCGACTGGCTCTTTTTCGACGCGACCTGGCAAGGGAGTTCCCGTGCCGACTGCCATCCCGGCGGCGCCTGCTGGATCTTCATCGGCCAGCGCTTCGGGCAATTCCTCTACGGCTTCTACCCCATAGAGCAACGCTGGCGGGTCGATCTGGCGGCCCTGTCGATCATCGTGCTGGCGGCTCCGCTCTTCTTCTCCCGTTTTCCGCAGCGGCGCCGCTGGGCGCTCGGCTATTTCCTCCTCACGCCCTTGCTGGTGTGGTGGCTGCTCTACGGGGCGGGCATCCTGGGGCTAGCGACCGTGCCTACCGACCAATGGGGCGGGCTGATGCTCACGCTCGTGATCGCCTCCGTCGGGATCGCCGGTGCCCTGCCGCTGGGCATCCTGCTCGCCCTGGGGCGACGCTCGCAGCTGCCGGCGATCCGGATCGTCTGCATCACGTTCATCGAATTCTGGCGCGGCGTGCCGCTCATCACGGTGCTCTTCATGTCCTCGGTGATGCTGCCGCTCTTCCTGCCCGAGCAGATGTCGATCGACAAACTCGTGCGGGCGCTCATCGCCGTCATCCTCTTCGAGGCGGCCTATCTCGCCGAAGTCGTGCGCGGCGGGCTGCAGGCCATCCCCAAGGGGCAATACGAAGCCACCCATGCCCTCGGCTTGAGCTACTGGCAGTCGATGGGGCTCGTGATCCTGCCGCAGGCCCTGCGTCTGGTGATTCCCGGCATCGTCAACACCTTCATCGCCCTTTTCAAGGACACGAGCCTGGTGATCATCATCGGCCTGGCGGACTTCTTCACCGCGGTGCACCGGGCCACAGTCGACCCCGAGTGGCTCGGGTTTTCCACCGAAGGCTACGTCTTTGCCGCCTTCGTCTATTTCCTCTTTTGCTTCGGCATGTCGCGCTATTCGATCGCGTTGGAAAAACGCCTGGCGCGTAGCGAAAAGCGCTGACCCCCTTCATTTCCCCGACGGGAGAACCGAATGGAACTGATGGAAGAGACGCTCACGCGCCTCGAATCGCACAAGACCCAGGAGGTGATGATCCTCATGGAGCGCGTCAACAAGTGGTATCAGGATTTCCACGTGCTCAAGGACATCGATCTCACGGTGATGGCCGGCGAGCGCATCGTGATCTGCGGCCCTTCGGGTTCGGGCAAATCGACCCTCATCCGTTGCATCAACCGGCTGGAGGCGCATCAACGAGGGCGCATCGTCGTCGACGGCATCGAACTCACCGAGGACGTGAAAGCGATCGATGCCATCCGCCGTGAGGTAGGGATGGTCTTCCAGCACTTCAACCTCTTCCCTCACCTCACGGTGCTCGAAAACTGTACGCTGGCGCCGATCTGGGTGAAGAAAATGCCAAAGAAAGAGGCCGAAGCACTGGCGCTCCAGTATCTTCAGCGGGTGCGCATCGCCGATCAGGCGCACAAGTATCCGGGCCAGCTCTCGGGGGGACAGCAGCAGCGCGTGGCGATCGCCCGGGCGCTGTGCATGAAGCCCAAGATCATGCTCTTCGACGAGCCCACTTCGGCGCTCGACCCGGAGATGGTCAAGGAAGTGCTCGACACCATGATCGAACTCGCCGCCGAGGGGATGACCATGCTGTGCGTGACCCACGAGATGGGCTTTGCGCGCACCGTGGCCGACCGGGTGATTTTCATGGACCGCGGCGAGATCGTGGAGCAGGCCCCGCCGGAGGAATTCTTCCTCCACCCGAAGGAAGAGCGCACGCGCCGCTTCCTCGGGCAGATCCTGCACCACTGAGCAGCGCTCAGTCCTTGCTCAGGGCTTCGATCGGCAGGCCGACGCGCACGTTCCCCCACAGGCGGCCATCGACGTAGATCGGCATGGCGACGTCCACCAGCACTTCACCCGTGTCGCGGCGGTAGGTCTGCATCAGCACCGGAGCGGTATTCTGCGCCGCGCGCAGCTCGCGGGGATTGTCGAACTTGCGGTAAGTGCGGTTGCCCACCAGATCTTTTTCCCGGTCGCCGGTGAGGGGTTTGCTGAACTTCGCGTTGTGCGCCGAGAGGTAGCCGTCGGTATTGACGGCCACCACGAACACCGCCTCGGGAATGCGCCCCAATCCCTCGTCCAGCAGGTGCTGGCAGCGGCGCACGAACTCGTCGCTCCAGGCGAGCTTGAATTTCGGCGGATCGCAATTGAGATACGGCCGGTAGTTGCGGTCGAACACGTCGATTCCCTCGCGCGCCATCGCTTCGAGCTGGGCCTGGATGGCGTCGCGAATGCTCCGCTCCTCGCGCACCACCTGGTCGAAGCGGCCGCGCCCGACCCGGTAGCGCGCCAGCATCTCGAGGATGGTCTCGGTGCGTTCGGTCAGAGCGTCGATGTCGCTGCGCGTCTCCTGCATGAGGTTGCGCACCGAGGCGCTCACCCCGGAGATTTCCTTGACGTGACCGTGGGCCACCTCGTTGGCCTGCATCAAGTGATCCGTGGCCGAGACGATCTCTTCGAGGCTCTCGCGCCCTTGCCGGAAGTCTTCGGCCATGCGGGTGAAACTACCCTCCACCAGGGCGATCGAGCGCTGCGTCTCGTCCATGTCGGCGTTGATCGCCTCGTTTTGCGCCTGGGTCTGCTGTACGATGCCGATCATGGCATCGATGTCTCGCGTGATCTCCTGCGAGGACTGGTTGACCCGCTCCGCGAGCTTGCGCACCTCGTCGGCCACCACCGCGAAACCGCGGCCGTACTCGCCGGCGCGCGCCGCCTCGATCGCCGCATTGAGCGCCAGCAGGTTGGTCTGATCGGCCACCTCGCGGATGAGCCCCGCGATCTGGCGGATCTCTCCGGAGCGCTGCGCCAGTTCCCCGACGGTGGCGGTGAAACCGACCAGGTGCTCGCGCGAGGCGCCCACCCGTTCGACGACCGAGTGCAGTTCCTGCAGCGATTCCAGGACTTCCTCCAGGTTTTTCCGCATCGTGGCATCGAGCCCGAGGGTGCGCTGCCGCACTTCGTCGATCGCGGCGCTCGTGCGCTCGCTCGCGGCGAATACCTCCTCGGCCAGCTGCAGCTGCGCCTGCGCTTGCCGTTCGGCCGCGATCGCCTTGGCATCGGCGCGCACCGCATCCCCTCCCACTTCCACGCTCGCGCGACGCAGATCGGCGATGATGCCCCGCATCTTTTCGGCAAAAGCGTTGTAGGCTTTAGCAAGTTCCCCCAGCTCGTCGTGCGTCATCACCGGCAGGTCGACGGAGAAATCCCCTTCGCGCCGGTCGTTGCTGAGGGTGCGAAAAATCTCGGTCATGCGCCGCAGCGGCCGCACGACGAGGTGGCGCATGTAGAGGATGAGGCCGACGGCGACGAGCAGCATCGCGACCATGAGCACCCCGAATTCGCCAAAGACATCGGCGAAAACCGCCGCCACCTCGGCGCGCAAGGCCTCGTTCCCCTGCCGCAAGAGCAGCTCGTCGATCCTGGCCCGCAACGAATGCAGCAGCAGGAACCCCGCCGAAGCGATGAGCGGCAAGAGCAGAAAGCTCGAGAATTTCTTCGTGACCGTGGTAAAGAACGTTCGCTCCACCCAGTCGTAGGCGCGCCAGAACCAGTCCATGTCCTCTTTCCTCGATGTTTTGGGGATTATCGGCTCCCCTCGAAAAAACTTTAGCCGATTCTGGCACGCTTCGCTTGCACGAGGCTGACGGCGTCAGAGTCGACGCCATGTTTGCCCCCTTGTCCCGGAAATGCGAAAATTCCCCCTTTCGTTCGCCCAGATCCCGAGTCCTCCAATGACGGAACCGATGAATTCCGAGCCTCTCTCCCTTGCCGACGAGAACCGCATCATCGCCGAACGGCGCAAGAAGCTCGCGGCGCTGCGTGTACGCGGCCCCGCCTTTCCCAACGATTTCGAGCGGCTCAACCTCGCCGCCAAGCTCGACGAAGCCTACGGCGAAGCCGAGCCGGAAAAACTGCAGGAACTCAAGCCCGCCGCGGTCGTGGCCGGCCGCATCATGTTGAAGCGCGTGATGGGCAAGGCAAGCTTCATCACGATCCAGGATCTCTCCGGCCGCATCCAGGTGTATGTGGCGCGCGACGCCGTCGGGGCCGAAGTCTATGAAGACTTCAAGCATTGGGACATCGGTGACATCGTCGGCGTGGAAGGCCATCTCTTCAAGACGCGCACCGGCGAGCTCACCATCCACGCCGAATCGATCCGCTTGCTCACCAAGAGCCTGCGCCCGCTACCGGACAAGTACCATGGGCTCGCCGACCAGGAACTGAAATACCGCCAGCGCTACGTCGATCTCATCATGAGCGAGGAAACGCGCCAGCGCTTCGTCGCGCGTAGCCGACTCATCCAGGCGATCCGCGACTACATGCTCGAATACGGCTTTCTCGAAGTCGAAACGCCCATGCTGCACCCCATCCCCGGTGGAGCCAACGCCCGGCCTTTCGTCACCCACCACAACGCGCTCGACATACCGATGTACCTGCGCATCGCCCCCGAGCTCTACCTCAAGCGCCTGGTGGTGGGGGGATTCGAGAAGGTTTTCGAGATCAACCGCAACTTCCGCAACGAAGGGATCTCGCCGCGGCACAATCCCGAATTCACCATGATGGAGTTCTACGAAGCCTACAGCGACTACCGCAAGATGATGGATTTCACCGAAGGGCTGATCCGTCATGCGGCGCGCGTGGCGCTGGGCTCGGAGCGCTTCCTCTACCAGGGGCGCGAGCTCGACCTGTCGCAGCCTTTCGCGCGGCTCACCATCGTCGAGGCGATCCAGAAACATCATCCTGGCTGGTCCCGCGCCCAACTCGAGGATCCCCAGTGGCTACGCGCCAAGCTCACCGAGCTGGGCGTCGAGGTCAAACCCGACATGGGCCTGGGAGCGCTGCAGCTTGCGCTCTTCGAAGAGACGACGGAAGCCGAACTCTGGTCGCCGACCTTCATCGTGGACTATCCGGCCGAAGTCTCGCCGCTCGCGCGCCGCAGCGACACCAATCCCGAGATCACCGAGCGCTTCGAGCTCTTCATCGTCGGGCGCGAGATCGCCAATGGTTTTTCCGAATTGAACGATCCGGAAGACCAGGCCGAACGCTTTCTCGCGCAAGTGCGGGCAAAAGAGGCCGGCGACGAGGAAGCAATGTACTTCGACGCCGATTACATCCGGGCACTCGAATACGGCATGCCGCCCACCGGCGGCTGCGGCATCGGCATCGACCGGCTGGTGATGCTGCTCACCGACAGTCCCAACATCCGCGACGTCATCCTCTTCCCCGCCATGCGGCCGGAGGAGTAAAGCGATTCAGCGGCGGGCGAAGCGTGCCGGATCGGCTGCGAGCGCCGTAGTGCGCTCGAGCGGCCAGGGTTCGCCGCAGAGCAGGGCCGCGGCAAGCCGCGCGGCCGGCACCGCGAAGGCAAGCCCCCTCGCACCAAACCCCGAGAGCACGAGGAGCCCCGGTGCATCGCCCACGGGCCCGACCACCGGTAGGCGATCGGGCACCGCCGGCCGAAACCCGACCCGCCCTTCGAGCGAAGCGGGATCGAGCCCCGCCGTATAGCCGGGCAGGATCGCCTCGAGCTTGACGAGGTTTTCCCGGTGATCGGCAGGGCGCACGGCGGGGTCCGTGTCGCCCACGGCGAACGTGGCGCCGAAGGCGCGCTGCCCCGAGACTTCCGGTGTCACGTAGCCGTTGCGGCATACCGTCACCCGGGGCGGCGAACCTGCCTCGGCCGGTGCGAGCGACACCTGGCCGCGCGCGGGCCGGATCGGCAGGCTGGCCGCCTGGGCGAACGAAGGGACTTCCGCGCCAGCAGCGAGCACCACCGCATCGACTTCTTCCAGGACGCTCCCCTCGGCGTCGCGCACGCGCCAACCCGGCGCGCACGGCTCGAGCGAGCCCACCGCCGTGGCGCAGCGCAAGGTAAGACAGGAGCCGGCGAGTTCGAGCAGGCGCCGGCACCAGCGCTGCGGGCCGATCCAGCCGCCGATGCCGAACCACCATCCGCCTTGATCCACCGGCCAGCCGATGCGCTCCGAGAGGGTGGCCGCATCAAGCCAGCTCAAGACCTCGGGCGGCGGGACGAGGCGCTCGAGCGCTATCCGCTGCTTGCGCGCCTGCGCTTCGTCGCGTGCCAGGTGCGCCACCCCGCTCGGTCCCCAAGGGGCGTCGATCCCCTGCGCTTCCCATTCGCGCAGCATGGCGTGGGCGGCGAGCGTGCCAGCGCGCGTCCAGCGCGAGAGGCGATTGTCATCGGCGCTCGGCAGCCAGCGCAGCACCCCGGCGAGGTTGCCCGAAGCGCCCTGTCCCGGAGAAGCCTCGCGTTCGAAGAGCGTGACCGGTACGCCGCGACGTGCGAGCGCATGGGCGGCATTCGCCCCCGCCATGCCCGAGCCGATCACCACGACCCGAGCGGGACGTTGCTCCTCGGCGAGCGCCCCCTCACGCCACGCGACGGTCATTTCGCGTTTTCCGGCGAACCCCGGTGCCGGACGCACGCTCAAGCCGGCGGCGGCGAGCCGCCGGCGTACCTCACCGGCCGCGCACCAGGTGGCGAGCCGCGCCCCCGGTTTCATGCGCCGTGCGACCGCAGCGAGCAGCGCCTCCGACCACATGGCGGGATTTTTCGCCGGAGCGAAGCCATCGAGATAGACGGCGTCGAACCGTCCCTCGAGTTCCTCGATTGATTCGGCGTCGTGATAGACGAGGAAGAGCCGTACCCGCCCTTCGTCGAGCTCGAGGGTGTGGATGCCCGGCACGAGCGGCGGCAGACTCCGGCCCAGGGCGAGCGCGAGCGGGCGCAGCTCGGCTTCGCCCTCCGCCCATACCCGGAGCCAATCCTCGGGCCTGAGCGGGTGTTTCTCCAGTGAGACGAAATCGAGCCGCTGCGCCCGGCGCGCATCGGAGCGCCAGGCGGACCAGGTGGCGAGGAAATTTCCGCCGAGACCGAAGCCGGTCTCCAGGATGGCGAAGTGCGCCCGCCCCGCCCAGGCTTGGGGCAGACCCGTGCCGCCGAGAAAGACGTGCCGACTCTGGGCGAGCGCTCCATGCGCCGAGTGATAGACGTCGTCGTAGTCGCCATGCGCCGGCACGCCCTCGCGCCACTGCAGGCGCGCCGGCGTGAGTTCGAGGAGCCCCGCCATGGTCGCGCGCTCAGAGTGCGTGCGCAGCAAGCCGCGCGAGCGTGCGTTCCCGCCCCAGCACTTCGAGCACCGCCTCCAGCGCCGGCGATTGCGGCACGCCCAGCAGAACCACCCGCAGCGGAATGCCGAGCTTGGGCATCTTCACGCCGGCCGCGGCGAGCGTTTCCTTGATCGCTGCGGCGAGCCGCTCGCGCCGCCATTCCTCTTCCGGAATCGATTCGAGCCGGCGACGGAGCTCGGCGAGCGCCCGGCGCGCTTCCTCGTCGAGGTGCTTTTCCCGCAGCTCGGGCGAGGGGTGCACCTCGATCACGAACGGCTCGGCGCAGTCGGCCAGTTCCTCCAGAGTCTGCACCCGATCCTGGTAGAGCGCCACCACGGGTTCGAGCACCGCCGTGTCAGTAACCGCGACGCCGCGCCGTGCGAGCCGCTCGGCGCAATCGGCTGCGAGCCGGCGCACCTCGGCCTGCTTGATGTAGTGGGCATTCAGCCAGCGCAACTTGTCGAAGTCGAAGCGCGCGGGCGACGGATTGACGTCCTTGAGGTCGAACCAGGCGACGAACTGCTCGCGGGTGAAGATCTCGTCGTCGCCATGGCTCCAGCCCAGGCGGGCGAGATAGTTGATCACCGCTTCCGGCAGATAGCCGTCTTCGTGGTACTGCATCACCGACACCGCCCCGTGGCGCTTCGACAGTTTCTGCCCGTCCGGCCCCAGGATCATCGGCAGGTGGGCGAACTGCGGCAGGGGCACGCCGAGCGCAAGGTAGAGATTGATCTGGCGCGGCGTATTATTAACGTGATCGTCGCCACGGATGACGTGGGTGATGCGCATGTCCCAGTCATCGACCACCACACAGAAATTGTAGGTGGGCGTGCCGTCGGCGCGGGCGATGATGAAGTCGTCGAGTTCCTCGTTGGCGAATTCGATGCGCCCCTTGACGAGATCGTCCCAGGCGACGGTACCGGTGAGTGGATTCTTGAAGCGCACCACCGGCCGCACCCCCGGCGGCGGAGGCGGCAGGGTCTTGCCGGGCTCGGGACGCCAGCGCCGGTCGTAGCGCGGCTTCTCCCCGCGGGCCCGCTGCGCCTCGCGCAGCGCTTCCAGCTCCTCCGGGCTCATGTAGCAGTAGTAGGCGGTGCCGGCCGCGAGCATCTGCGCGATCACCTCGCGATAGCGCTCCATGCGCTGCGTCTGGTAATAGGGCCCTTCGTCGTAGTCGAGCTGCAACCAGTGCATGCCGTCGAGGATGGCCTGGACCGCTTCGGGCGTCGAGCGCTCGCGGTCGGTATCCTCGATGCGCAGGATGAACGCACCGCCGTGGTGGCGGGCATAGGCCCAGGAAAAGAGCGCGGTGCGCGCACCGCCGATGTGCAGATAACCGGTGGGGCTGGGAGCGAAACGCGTGCGGACGGTCATGATCGAAACGGCTCCTCGATGAGCAAAGGTTCAGCGCCCGCCGGAGCCGCGCGCGGCGCGCTCCAGACGGTCGGCGAGCGCCCGCACCAGGGGCTCTTTCCCCTGCGGACGTTCGATGACGATTTCGTCGACCCCGAGCCGATCGAAGGCGCGCAGCTGCGCGTAGAGGCGGCGGGCGAGATCTTCGGGCGCGGCGGGCAGTTCCTGCCACACCACCTGCGAGGCGGCAACGGGATGCCTGCTCCACAGGGCGATGCGTTTTCCCTGGGCGAGCTGCTGGGTCACGACGGGTTCGATCTCCCCGGCTGCGACGAGGCGCACCGGCGTTGCCGGCGCATAATGGCCGGGAAGCGAGCCCGAGACGCGCGGCGCGCCGCCATCGGCCATCGCCACGGGACGCCCCAGCGCCTCGGTCAGTTCCTCGGCGCCGATCGCGCCAGGACGCAGGATGACGGGACCCACGGTGTCGAGGCGGGAGAGATCGAGGATGGTCGATTCCACCCCCACCGGACAGGGGCCGCCGTCGAGCACGAGCGCCACCGCCTCGCCCAATTCCTCGAGCACGTCGGCGGCGGTGGTCGGGCTCACCCGGCCGAAGCGGTTGGCGCTGGGTGCCGCGAGCCCCGAGCCGAAGGCGCGCAGCAGCGCCAAGGCCACGGGATGCGCCGGTACGCGCAGCGCCACCGTCTCCTGCCCCCCCGTCACCTCCAGCGGCACCCCATCGCTGCGCCGAAGCACCAGGGTCAAAGGACCGGGCCAGAAACGGTGCGCGAGCGTCCAGGCCTCTTCAGGGATGTCGCGCGCCCACTGCGGCAGGTGTTCGGCCGAAGGCAGATGCACGATGAGGGGATGATCGCTGGGCCGTCCCTTGGCAGCGAAGATGCGCCGTACCGCCGCGGGATTGCGCGCGTCGGCGGCAAGGCCATAGACCGTCTCGGTCGGCAGCCCCACCAGTTCGCCGGCGCGAAGCCTTGCTGCCGCCTCGGCCAGAGCCTCTTCGCTGGGGGATAGGATGCGCGCGCTCATCGGGGCAAGGGCGGCAGCGGCGGCAGCCCCAGACGTTGCCGCGCTTCGCTCGCTACGGCAAGCGCCTCGGTAAGCGTTGCCGCCGTGACGGTGAAATGACCCATCTTGCGTCCTCGCCGCGCCTCACGCTTGCCGTAGAGGTGCAGCCGCAAGCCCGGCAGGGAGAGGATCTCGTGCCAGGGCGGCTCGCGCAGCGTCTCGCCCACGAACCATGCTTCGCCCAAGAGGTTGACCATCACCGCCGGCGAATGCGCCTCGGGCACGGCGAGCGGCAAACCGCACAGTGCGCGCACCTGCTGCTCGAACTGGCAGACGCGGTGCGCATCCAGCGTATGGTGCCCGCTGTTGTGCGGCCGCGGGGCCATCTCATTGACGTAGAGCCTGCCGTCGGCGTAGAAGAATTCCACTCCCAGCGTGCCGACGTACTCGAGCGCCTCGGCGAGCGCCGCGGCGATCTCGCCGGCCTCGCGCAGCACGGTCGCCGGCAAGGGGGCCGGGGCGAAGGTGGTATCCAGAATGCCATTGCGATGTACGTTGAGCCCGGGCGCGAAAGCGGCGATGCGCCCGTCGGCGCCGCGGGCAAGCACCACCGAGAGCTCCGCCTCCAGGGCGAGCCGCGCTTCCAGCACGCAGTCGCGCCCGAAGCGGGCAAAGGCTGCCTGCGCCTCTTGCCGATCAGCGACCGCCGCCTGTCCCTTGCCGTCATAGCCGAAGCGCGCCGTCTTGAGAATCCCGGGAAAAAGCGACTCGGGTGCGCGCTCGAGGTCTTCTGCCGTACGCACGGCGAAGAAAGGGGCATGAGGCAGGCTGTGGCGCGCGAGAAAGGACTTCTCTTCGATGCGATCCTGGCAGACGGCGAGCGCCGTCGCGCCGGGACGCACGGGCATGGACTGGGCGAGGCGGGCGAGGCTCGTAGCGGGCACGTTCTCGAATTCAGTGGTTGCCGCGGCACAATGCGCGGCGAGCTCGGCGAGCAGCGCCTCGTCGTCGTAGGCCCCGCACAGATGGCGCTCGGCGATGCGCCCGGCCGGCGCCTCGGGATCGGGATCGAGCACCCAGACCGCGTAGCCCAGCTCCTGCGCCGCCCGCACGAAGAAACGCCCCAACTGCCCGCCGCCCAGGATCGCCAGCCTTGCCGGCGCATCGATCCGCCCGACCGTCATTCCAGCGGCTCCAGGCGCATGGCGAGCACCGCCTCGCTCTGGCAGCGGCGGAAATCGGCAAGCCGCTGCCCGAGCACTTCGTCCGTGGCGGCGAGCATCGCCACGGCGAAGAGCGCCGCGTTCGCCGCTCCCGCCGCGCCGATGGCGAAGGTGGCCACGGGCACGCCCTTGGGCATCTGTACGATGGAGAGCAGCGAATCCTGCCCGTGCAGCGCGCGCGACTCCACCGGCACGCCCAGCACCGGCACCGGCGTCTTCGCCGCCAGCATCCCCGGCAAGTGCGCCGCCCCGCCGGCGCCAGCGATGATCGCGCGCAAGCCCCGCTCGAGCGCCGTCTCGGCGTAGGCGAACATCAGATCCGGCGTGCGGTGCGCCGACACCACCCGCGCCTCGAAAGGCACCTCGAACTCGCGCAGCACCTCGGCCGCGGCGCGCATCGTCGGCCAGTCGGAAGAAGATCCCATCACCACGCCGATGAGCGGCGCTCCGGCGCCGTAGCGCAGGACTTCTCCATTCACGGTGCGGTCCCCCGGCGGCGCTGGGCTGCGAGCAAGGTGTTCTCCAGCAGCATGGCGATCGTCATCGGCCCCACGCCGCCGGGCACGGGTGTGATCCGGCTGGCGACCTCACGCACTTCGGCGGCCACGTCCCCCACCAGTCGACCGTCGGGCAGGCGGTTGATGCCCACGTCGATCACCACCGCCCCGGGCTTGACCATCTCGGCCGTGATGAATTCGGGCTTACCCACCGCCACTACCAGCAGATCGGCGCGGCGGGTGTGCGCGGCGAGCTCTCGCGTGCGCGAATGCGCCACCGTCACCGTCGCCCCCGCGTTGAGCAGCATGAGCGCCATGGGCTTGCCGACGATGTTGGAACGCCCCACCACCACCGCGTCCATCCCCTGCGGCTCGATGCCTTCCCAGGCAAGCAGCTGCATCACGCCGTGCGGCGTGCAGGGCCAGAAGCACTCCCGGCCCTGCACCAGCCGCCCCACGTTCTCGGCGTGAAAACCGTCGACGTCCTTGGCTACGGCAATGCGCTCGAGCACCAGAGTCTCGTCGATGTGCGGTGGCAGTGGCAGCTGCACGAGGATGCCATCGACCTCGGCATCGCCGTTCAAGGCGTCGATGCAGGCCAAGAGCCGTTCGACGGTGACGTCGGCTGGAAATTCATACTTGCGCGAGCGGATTCCGACCTCGGCGCAAGCAGCTACCTTGTTGCGCACATAAACCTGGGAGGCAGGATCCTCGCCCACCAAAACTACGGCGAGCGTGGGAACGACCCCGCGCTCCTGCAAGGCGTGCACGCGCTCGGCGATGCGGCGGCGCAGAGCCTGGGCAATGGCTTTTCCGTCGATGAGTTCAGCGGTCATCGGGCACCCGTCAAGAAAAATAGGCCGACGCAGGGCCGGCCTATTCATGAAAACTGGGGCGACATACCGGATTCGAACCGGTGACACCTGGAGCCACAATCCAGTGCTCTACCAACTGAGCTAATGCCGCCGCCGAAAACCTTGCGTGGCCTGCCCGACAGGAATCGAACCTGTAACCCCCGGCTTAGAAGGCCGGTGCTCTATCCGGTTGAGCTACGGGCAGATTCCGTTCCAGGCAGTATTCCGGTGTAGCGTGGTCGGGGTGGAGGGATTCGAACCCCCGACATCTTGCTCCCAAAGCAAGCGCGCTACCGGACTGCGCTACACCCCGGAAAGGCGATCATTATAACGCGATCGCCCTTCTTGTCAAAGCCTCATTCTCCTTCCTTGACCGCCTTGAGGCTGAGCTTGATGCGCCCGCGGTCGTCGGTCTCGAGCACCTTCACGCGCACCTTCTGGCCTTCCTGCAGGTAGTCGGAGACCTTCTCCACCCGCTCGTCGGCGATCTGGGAGATGTGCAGCAGCCCGTCGCGGCCCGGCATGATGTTGACGATGGCACCGAAATCGAGCAGCTTCAATACCGTACCCTCGTAGATCTTGCCGATCTCGACTTCGGCCGTGAGCTCCTCGATGCGCCGCTTGGCCTCTTCGGCTCCTTCGGCGCTGAACGAGGAGATGGTCACGTTGCCGTCGTCGGAAATCTCGATGACGGTGCCGGTCTCTTCCTGCAGCGCCCGGATCACCGAACCGCCCTTGCCGATCACGTCGCGGATCTTCTCGGGGTTGATCTTCATCTGGATCATGCGCGGCGCGTAGGCCGAGACCTCGCCGCGCGCTTCGCCCATCGCCTGGCGCATCAGCTGCAGGATGTGCATGCGCCCTTCGCGCGCCTGGGCGAGCGCCACCTGCATGATCTCCTTGGTGATGCCCTGGATCTTGATGTCCATCTGCAGGGCCGTCACGCCGCGCTCGGTGCCGGCCACCTTGAAGTCCATGTCGCCGAGGTGATCCTCGTCACCCAGGATGTCGGTGAGCACCGCAAAGCGGTTGCCCTCCTTGATGAGGCCCATGGCCACGCCCGCCACGTGCGCCTTGGTCGGCACGCCGGCGTCCATCAGCGCGAGCGAGCCGCCGCACACGGTGGCCATGGAGCTCGAACCGTTGGATTCCAGGATCTCGGACACGAGCCGGATGGTGTAGGGGAAATCTTCCTGCTTGGGCAGCACGGCCGCGAGCGCCCGCTTGGCGAGGTTGCCGTGGCCGATCTCGCGGCGTTTGGGCGAGCCGACGCGCCCCGTCTCGCCGGTGGAGAACGGCGGGAAATTGTAGTGCAGCATGAAGCTTTCGCGGTATTCCCCCGCGATCGCATCGATGATCTGCTCGTCGCGCCCCGTGCCGAGCGTGGCCACCACCAGCGCCTGCGTCTCGCCGCGGGTGAAGAGCGCAGAACCGTGCGTGCGCGGCAGCACCCCGACCCGGATGTCGATCGGGCGCACGGTGCGCGTGTCGCGCCCATCGATGCGCGGCTCTCCGGCGAGGATGCGTCCGCGCACGATGGAAGCTTCCATCGTGAAGAGGATGTCCTCGATGTCGGGGATGGAGGGCAGCGGATCGAACTCGGCGAGCACCTTCTCGATCACCTGCGCGCGGATCGCCTTGAGCCGCTCGTTGCGCGCCTGCTTGGCGGTGATGCGGAAGGCCTCTTCCAGCTCGGCGAAGGCGAGCTCGCGAATGCGCGCCACCAGCGCCTCGTTGGGCTCTGGGGCTTTCCAGTCCCAGGCGGGCTTGCCCGCGACCTCGACGAGTTCGTTGATCGCCTGGATCGCCGCCTGCATCTGCTCGTGACCGAAGACCACGGCGCCGAGCATCACGTCTTCGGGCAGCTCCTGCGCTTCCGATTCGACCATCAATACGGCGTTCTCGGTGCCGGCCACCACCAGGTCGAGCGCACTCTTCTCGAGCTCACTCGCGCTGGGGTTGAGGACATACTGACCGTCGAGATAGCCCACGCGGCAGGCGCCGATCGGCCCGTGGAAGGGCACTCCGGAGATGGCGAGCGCCGCACTGGAAGCGATCATCGCCACGATGTCGGCGTTCACCTCGGGATTGAGCGAGAGCACCGTGGCGACGATCTGCACCTCGTTGTAGAACCCTTCGGGGAAGAGCGGGCGGATCGGCCGGTCGATGAGGCGCGAGGTGAGCGTCTCTTTCTCGGAGGGGCGGCCTTCGCGCTTGAAGAAGCCACCGGGAATGCGCCCGGAAGCGTAGAACTTTTCGATGTAGTCGACGGTGAGCGGGAAGAAATCCTGCCCGGGTTTGGCGTCTTTGGCGGCGACGACGGTGGCGAGCACCACGGTGTCGTCCATGGAAGCGAGCACGGCGCCGCTCGCTTGACGCGCGAGCTCGCCAGTCTCGAGGGTGACTTGGTGACGACCGTAGGTGAAGGTTTTCTTGATGGCAGTAGGCAAGGGACGATCCTTTCTCGGTGAGAGGGCCGACCCTCGCCTAGCCGGACGACAGCGATCGGCCCGGAAGAGGGAATTACTTACGCAGGCCGAGCCGCTTGATGAGCTCGAGGTAACGCTCGGGTTCGGTGCGCTTGAGGTAGTCGAGCAGCCGACGGCGCTGCGACACCATCTTCAGCAGCCCCCGGCGGGAGTGGTGATCCTTCTTGTGCGCGCCGAAGTGCGGCTGCAGCCCCTCGATGCGGGCGGTGAGCAATGCGATCTGCACTTCGGGCGAACCCGTGTCGTTGTCGCCGCGTTTGTATTCCGCGATGATGCGGGCTTTGGTTGCGTTGTCTAGCGCCATGGATGTGGTTCTCTCTCGTGAATCTGAACGCAAAAAAATGGAACAGGCCGCGATCCGGAAGGGATCACTCGGCCGGGATGACCGGAACACGCGACGAAGGCGGCGTTATATTAGCAATGACGCGCTTCGGGGACAAGCCCCGCGTCGGCTCGTATTCGCCCAATCCGATGAAAAGCGGCTTGTCCTCGTCATTGCTGCCATAGACGCGCACCATCCCGGAGGAAAGGGAGTCGCCGAGCGCGGCCCGGCCGATGCGCTGACCGGCAAGGAACGCCTGGGTGCGCGCCACATCCAGTGTAACGCAAGGCAGATCGCGCACCAGGGCATCGGGCGGCAAGAGCCATTCCCGCCCGCTTTCCCCCGCTTCCTCCCATTCGGTGAGCGTCCTCGCCTCCTCGAGCGAAAACGGGCCGATCGCCAGGCGCCGCAGCCGGTCGATGTGCGCGGGCACCCCCAGCGCCGCGCCGAGGTCTTCGGCGAGGGTGCGAATGTAGGTTCCTTTGCCGACGCGGGCGTAGAGGGTGGCCGCGGCGAGTGCCTCGTCCCACTCGATGAGGCGCAGTTCGTGGATCGTCACCGGCCGGGCCGCCCGCTCGATCACTACCCCCTCGCGGGCGTAGCGGTACAAGGGCTTGCCTTCGTGCTTCAGGGCCGAGACCATGGGCGGGACCTGCTCGATGGTGCCGAGAAAACGCGGCAGCACCGCCTGCAGCGCCTCGGCGCCAAAAGAAACCGGCGCGCGCGCGATCACCTCGCCTTCGGCGTCTCCCGTACTGGTGGCCACGCCGAAGCGCACGCGCGTGAGATAGACTTTGTCGGCTTCCAGCCAGCGTTGGGCGAACTTGGTCGCCTCGCCAAAGGCGAGCAGCATGAGACCGGTCGCCATGGGATCGAGCGTACCGGTATGCCCCGCCTTCGCTGCCCCCAAGGCACGGCGCACCCGCTGCAGCGCGGCGTTCGCGGTGATGCCCTCGGGCTTATCGAGCAGCGCTACGCCGTCAAGCGCCACGGTCTTCGCCCTCGTCATCCCTTCCCGGTTCCTTGGCTACCGCCTCGTCGATCAGATGCGCCAGGCGCACGCCGCGCTCGATCGATTCGTCGTAGACGAAGGTGAGCTGCGGGATGGTGTGGATGCGCAGACGACGGCCGAGCTCGCGGCGCAGGAATCCCGCCGCGTGCTGCAACCCCTCGAGGAGCTCCGGGATGGTGGCCGGATCGGCGAGCGTGGAGACGTACACCTTGGCATGCGCGAAATCCGGACTCACCTCCACGGCGGTGATGGTGACGAAGCCCACGCGTGGATCCTTCACGTGCCGCGCGATCAGCTCGGCGAGCTCCTCGCGGATGCCCTCGGCCACCCGCGGCAGGCGCGTGCGGTTTCCTCCCTTCATGCCAGCTCCCGCGCCACTTCGCGCACTTCGAACACCTCGATCTGGTCGCCCACCTGGATGTCGTTGTAGCCTTTGACCGACAGGCCGCACTCGTAGCCGGCCTTGACCTCGCGCACGTCTTCCTTGAAGCGCTTGAGCGAATCGAGCTCGCCTTCGTGGATGACCACGTGGTCGCGCAGCACGCGCACCCTGGCGCCACGCCGGATCGTGCCCTCGAGCACGTAGCAGCCGGCCACGGTGCCGACCTTGGGCACGCGGAAGACCTGGCGCACTTCGGCCAGACCGATGATCTCTTCCTTGCGCTCGGGCGAGAGCATGCCGCTCAGGGCCGCCTTGATCTCGTCGACCGCATCGTAGATGATGTTGTAGTAACGGATGTCCACGCCGTAGCTCTCGGCGAGCTTACGCGCGCTGGCGTCGCTGCGCACGTTGAAGCCGATGATGATAGCGTTGGAAGCGCGTGCGAGGTTCACGTCGCTCTCGCTGATTCCGCCCACGGCGCCGTGGATCACCTGCACCTTGACCTCGTCGGTGGAGAGTTTTTCCAGCGACTGCTTGAGCGCTTCGAGCGAACCCTGCACGTCGGCCTTGATGATGATGGGCAGCGTCTTCACCTCGCCCTCGCTCATCTGCTCGAAGAGATTCTCCAGCTTGAGCGCCTGCTGCTTGGCAAGCTTCACCTCGCGGAACTTGCCCTGGCGATAGAGGGCGATCTCGCGCGCCTTGCGCTCGTCGGGCAGCACGACGAACTCTTCGCCCGCCTGCGGCACGTCTTCCAGCCCAAGGATCTCAACGGGCATCGACGGACCGGCCGAGTCGACCGGCTTGCCGGTTTCGTCGAGCATGGCCCGCACCCGGCCCCAGGTGGAGCCGACGAGCACGACGTCGCCCTTGCGCAGCGTGCCGCTCTGCACCAGGACGGACGCCACCGGACCGCGGCCTTTGTCCAGGCGCGCCTCCAGCACGATGCCTTTCGCCGGCCCTTCGACCGGCGCCTTGAGCTCCAGCACCTCGGCCTGCAGCAGGATGCCTTCGAGCAGCTCGTCGATCCCCTGCCCCATCTTGGCCGAGACGTTGTAGAACATGGTGTCGCCGCCGTATTCCTCGGGGATCACCCCTTCGGCCACCAGTTCCTGCCGCACCCGTTCCGGGTTGGCGTCGGGCTTGTCGATCTTGTTGACGGCCACGATGATGGGCACACCGGCGGCGCGCGCGTGATGGATCGCCTCGCGCGTCTGCGGCATCACCCCGTCGTCGGCCGCCACCACCAGCACCACGATGTCGGTGGCTTGCGCACCCCGTGCCCGCATGGCCGTGAAGGCCTCGTGGCCCGGCGTGTCGAGGAAGGTGATGGTGCCGCGCGGCGTTTCCACGTGATACGCCCCGATGTGCTGCGTGATGCCGCCCGCTTCGCCCGCCGCCACCTTGGTGCGGCGGATGTAGTCGAGCAGCGACGTTTTCCCGTGGTCGACGTGGCCCATGACGGTGACCACCGGCGGACGCGGTTTTTCTTCGTAGTGCTGCGTGCCGACTTCCTCAAGGAAGGCATCGGGCTCGTCCAGGCGGGCAGGCACGGCCTTGTGCCCCATCTCTTCGACCACG
Organism: Tepidiphilus thermophilus; assembly: GCF_001418245.1. Classification (NCBI taxonomy): domain Bacteria; kingdom Pseudomonadati; phylum Pseudomonadota; class Hydrogenophilia; order Hydrogenophilales; family Hydrogenophilaceae; genus Tepidiphilus; species Tepidiphilus thermophilus. Next base: position 16,730 of record NZ_LIPU01000006.1, on the reverse strand, counting down.
ATCATGGCCGTTTCCTGGTCGATGACCTGGTTGATGGTGGCCATGATGCCCATCTTCATCATGGTTTTGATGAGATCGGTAGCCTTGACCGCCATCTTGTGCGCCAATTCGGCCACGGTGATGGTCTCGGGCACATGCACCTCGCGCACGACCGGCTCGGTCGGCGCCTGGAATTGCTGCGCGTGCGACTCGGTACCGCGGGCGGCACGCCTTCCGGCCTTGCCTCCCTTGCCGCCGCCTTTCCAGCCGGCGCTGCCGTCGTCGAGTGCCCGCACCTTGAGCCCGCCGCGCTTGCTGGGCGCGCGTTCATCGGCCTTCTTCTCGACCTTTTTCTCTTTGTCTTTCGCCTTGTGCAGGGTCGGACGTTCCTCGGTAGCCGGTTTGGTCACCGCGGGAGCGGGTGCGGCCGCTGCGGCAGCCGCCTCGGCAGCTTCTCTGGCCTTCGCCGCTTCTTCTTGCAGCTGCGCCTGGGCACGCGCCTGGCGGGCGAGCTCACGCTCGCGCTTGGCACGCAGGTCGGCCTCCTGGCGGGCGCGCAGTTCGGCCTGGCGCTTCGCTTCGGCTTCCCGGCGCGCGAGCTCTTCAGGCGACAAAATGGAGGCCGCCGGGGTCGCGGTCCGCGTGAGCTTCGTCTTGGGCGCCGAAGGAGCCAGCTGAGGCCCGGCGGCGCGGGACTCGGCGACGGCCGGCGCTTGCGCTGCGACTTCGGCCGGCGCCGCCACGGCAGACGCCTCGGTCGCGACTGGCTCGGCAACCTCTGCGGGAGTTTCCTCCGCCGAAGGCTTTTCTTCGGCGACGGATGCAGCGGCCTCGCTGGGAAGGGGTTGCGCTTCGACGGAGATCGGCGCGGTCTCGGCCTGGGGGGCGGTCTCGGCTCGCACGGCAGGAGCGGCCTCTTCGGCGACAGGAGTCGTGGCACGCGCCGCCGTTTCCACCGCCTGCGCCGCCTTCAGCGCCGCCTCGACCTTGGCCTGCTCTTCCTTCGCCTTGGCCAGCACTTCATCGCGATTGACGAGCACCCGCTTCTTGCGCACCTCGACCTGCACCGTGCGCGCCCGGCCTTGGGCGTCGGTGGCCTTCAGGGCGGTGGTTTCCTTGCGCGTAAGCGTGATCTTGCCGCCGGTGTTCTCGCCGTGCTGGCGCTTGAGAAAGGCGAGCAGCTGCGCCTTGTCCCTGGCCGTGACGGGATCCTCGGCACCATTCTTCTCCACTCCCGCCTGCCGAAACTGGTCGAGCAGGCGTTGCACGTCGAGCCTGAGCTCGTCGGCGAATTCCTTGACGTTTTTTGCTTCCATCCTACTACCCCCTTACTCGAACCAATGTGCGCGCGCCTTGGTGATCAGATCGGCGGCGCGCTCATGGTCGATGCCGGTCAATTCGGCGAGCTCGTCGGTCGCCAGTTCCGCCAGATCGTCGAGCCGAGTGATGCCCTGGCGGGCGAGCTTCACGGCCAGATCCTTGTCCATTCCCTCCAGCGCCAAGAGCGCCGGCTCCACTTTTTCGAGCGCTTCCTCGATGGCGATCGCCTCGCTGAGCAGCGCCGTGCGCGCGCGTTCGCGCAGCGCCTGCACCGTCTCCTCGTCCAGCCCCTCGATGGCCAGCATCTCGGAGAGCGGCACGTAGGCGATCTCCTCGAGCGAAGAGAAACCCTCGTCGATCAAGAGATCGGCCAGCTCCTCGTCCACGTCGAGTTTCTCCATGAAGAGCGCACGCAGAGCCTGGCGTTCTTCCTCCTGTTTCTGCTGCGACTCGGCCTGGCTCATCAGGTTGATGGTCCAGCCGGTGAGCTCGGAGGCGAGCCGCACGTTCTGCCCGCCGCGGCCGATGGCGATCGCCAGATTGGCCTCGTCGACCACCACGTCCATGGCGTGCTTTTCTTCATCGACCACGATGGAGAGCACCTCGGCCGGCTGCAGCGCGGCGATCACGTACTGCGCCGGGTCGGGCGACCAGACGATGATGTCGATCTGCTCCTGGGCGATCTCGTTTCTGACCGCCATCACGCGCGAGCCACGCATGCCCACGCAGGTGCCCACCGGATCGAGCCGCGGATCCTTGGAATGCACGGCGATCTTGGAGCGCAGGCCGGGATCGCGGGCACAGCCCTTGATCTCGATGAGCCCCTCCTCGATCTCGGGGACTTCCAGCTCGAAGAGCTTGACGACCAGCTCGGGCGAGGTGCGCGAGAGGATCAGCTGGGGCCCACGGCCGCTGCGGTCGACCCGGATGACCACCGCCTTGATGCGGTCACCGACGCGCAGCGCCTCGCGCGGGATCATCTGCTCGCGCGGCAGGAGCGCTTCCAGCCGGCCGATCTCGACGATGGCGTTGCCGCGCTCCATGCGCTTGATGGTACCGGAGACGAGCGTTTCGTTGCGCGAGAGGAATTCTTCGAGGATCTGCTCGCGCTCGGCGTCGCGGATCTTCTGCAGCACGATCTGCTTGGCCGTCTGCGCCCCGATCCGCCCGAGATCCTGCACCGGAATCTCTTCTTCGAGGTAGTCCCCCACGCGGATGTCCGGATCGAGCTCGCGCGCGTCGATGAGCCCCATCTCGCGCTCGTCGTTGGTCACCTCGGCATCGGGCAGCACCAGCCAACGCCGCCAGGCGCGATAGGTGCCGGTGGAGCGGTCGATCTCCACGCGCACGTCGGCGTCTTCATGCAGATGCTTCTTGGTGGCAGAGGCGAGCGCCGCTTCCAGGGCGGCGAAGACCACGTCCTTGGAGACGTTCTTTTCATGGGCCAGCGCATCGACCAGCAACAGCAGTTCGCGACTCATTGCTTCTTACCTCCAAAGCCATCGAATTGAGGAACGAGGCGGGCCCGATCGATCTCCGCCAGCGCGAATTCATGCTCTCCCAGCTCGCTCGCCACGCGCACCCGATCCGCTTCGATGCCCAGCAGCTCCGCTTTCAGGTTCTTGCGCCCCTGCCAGGGTTCGCGCAGCTTGAGCTGGACCTGAGAACCGACGAAACGGGCGAAATCGCGCGGTTTCTTCAGCACCCGGTCGAGCCCCGGCGAGGAGACCTCCAGCCGGTCGTAGTCGATGTCCTCGACTTCGAAGACACGCTGCAGCTGATCGCTCACCGTGGCGCAGTCGTCGACGGTGACACCGCGTTCGATGTCGATGAACACGCGCAGGATGCGCGCCCGGGGCGAGACTTCGAAATCGACGAGCTCGAACCCCATGCCTGAGACCACCTGCTCGACCAAGGCTTCCAGATCCACCATGTTTCACCCGAGAAAAAAAAATGGGCCAGAAGAGCCCATTTCCGTTTGCTTACCAACCGGAAATCCGGACAACTTAGCAAGTCTGCCCGGACGAGATGACAGAATATATCACCATCGAGGGTGTTTTTACAAGATATTCGACCGTTTGCGGCTTTTTCAACCCACCCAGCGCCTGGCATTGAGGAAGAGCTGGAACCACGGCGCCTCCTCGCCCAGGCCGGCCGGCGCCCAGGACCACTGCACGGTGCGGAAGGAGCGCTCCGGATGCGGCATGAGGATGGTGAAGCGTCCGTCGGGCGTGGTAAAGCCCGTGGAGCCTCCGGCCGAGCCGTTCGGGTTGAACGGATAGCGCTCGGTGGGCGCGCCGCGGTGATCCACGTAGCGCAGCGTCGCAATCGCCCGCTGCGCCTGCTCGGGCGAGGCGAACTCCGTGCGCCCCTCGCCGTGGCTCACGACGATGGGCAGGCGGCTGCCGGCCATGTCTGCGAAGAAGATCGAGGGACTCTCCATCACCTCCACCATCACGAAGCGCGCTTCGAACTGCTCGCTGCGGTTGCGGACGAACCTCGGCCAGTGCTCCGCCCCCGGGATGATCGGGGCGAGCTGCGCCATCATCTGGCAGCCGTTGCACACCCCTAGCGCGAAGCTGTCGTCGCGCGCAAAGAAGGCCGCGAACTGCGCCCGCAGCGCCTCGTGGTACAGGATGGCCTTGGCCCAGCCGGCTCCGGCCCCCAGCACGTCGCCGTAGGAAAACCCGCCACAGGCGGCGATCCCCTTGAATTCGTCGAGCCGGCGCCGGCCGGCGACGAGATCGGTCATCGGCACGTCCACGGCCTCGAACCCGGCCCGGGAAAACGCCGCGGCCATTTCCGCGTGGCTGTTGACCCCCTGCTCGCGCAGGATGGCCACGCGCGGGCGCACTCCGCTTGCCACCATCGGCGCCTTGCCCACCTCGAAGGTGAGGGTGCAGGAAAGGCCCGGGTCGGCCGCATCGGCCAAGGCGGCGAATTCCTCCTCGGCGCAGGATTCGTCATCGCGCAAGCGGGCGATGCGCCGGCTCACTTCGCTCCAGCGCTGCCACAGCGCCGTGCGCGGGGCGGCGTAGAGGAGCTGTCCGCCGTGCCAGATCCGCAGCTCGTCGCGATCATTGGGCGTGCCCACGAAATGATGTGCCACACCGTGCGCGCGCAGGATCTCGCGCACCTCCTCGCGCCGGTCGCGCTCGATCTGGATGAGCGCCCCCAGCTCCTCGGCAAAGAGTGCCGCGAGCACGGCGTCGTTGCGCCGCCCCAGCACGGTGTCGGCGCGCCTGGTCGAATCCACGTCCAGGCAGGCGCCGCCGATCGCCACCGTGTCGAGCTGCAGCGAAAGGCCGCAGCCCGAGGCGAACATCATCTCGGCGGCACAGGCGAGCAAGCCGCCGTCGGAGCGGTCGTGATAGGCGAGCACCAGGCCGCGCTCACGCAGCGCACGCAGCGCCCGCCAGAACCCCGCGATTGCCTCGGGGCGCACGTCGGGCGCCTGCTCGCCCACCGAGGCATACACCTGGGCGAGCGCCGAGCCTCCCAGACGGTTTTTCCCCTCGCCCAGGTCGATCAGCACCAGCTCCGTCTCGCGCACGCCCTCACGCACGAGCTCCGGCGTGAGCGTGCGGCGCACGTCCTCGACCGGGGCAAAGGCCGTGACGATGAGCGACACGGGCGAGACCACCGCGCGCTCCTCGCCGTCGGCCTCGCGCCAGGCCGTCTTCATGGAAAGCGAATCCTTGCCCACGGGAATCGCGAGCCCCGTCGCCTGGCAGAAGCGGCTCACGGCCGCGACCGTCTCGTAGAGCCGCACATCTTCGCCACGATGCCCTGCCGCCGCCATCCAGTTGGCCGAGAGCTTCACCCGCGTGAGTTCAGCCACGTCGGCCGCGGCGAGGTTGGTGATCGCCTCGCCCACCGCCATGCGCCCCGAGGCGGCCGGATCGACACAGGCAAGCGGCGTGCGCTCGCCCATGGCGAAGGCCTCGCCCGCGTATCCCGTGAAATCGGCCGAAGTGACCGCCACGTCGGCCACCGGCACCTGCCAGCGCCCCACCAGCTGGTCGCGCGCCGTCAAGCCGCCGACGGTGCGATCCCCGATCGTGATGAGGAACTTCTTGCTCGCCACCGCGGGCAGCGCCAGTACCCGTTCGATCGCCTCGTCGAGCGCGATCGGGGTGAGATCGAAGGGCGGAAGGTGGATCGCCCGGCGCGAGACGCTGCGCACCATCTTCGGCGGCTTGCCGAGCAGCGTCTCCATCTCCATGTGCACCGGATCGTTGCCGAAGAGCCGGTCGTGCACGACGAGCATGCCGTCCTCGCTCGCCTCGCCCACCACCGCGAAGGGGCAACGCTCGCGCGCGCAAATGGCGGCAAAGCGCTCGAGCTGCTGCGGCGCCACGGCGAGCACGTAGCGCTCCTGTGCCTCGTTACACCATATCTCGCGCGGGCTCATGCCCGGCTCCTCGATCGGGATCTCACGCAGCTCGATGTGCGCCCCCAGACCGGCCCCATCGACGAGCTCGGGCAGCGCGTTCGACAGGCCCCCGGCGCCCACGTCGTGGATGGAAAGGATGGGGTTGTCGATGCCGAGCTGCCAGCAGCGATCGATCACTTCCTGACAGCGGCGCTGCATCTCCGGGTTGCCCCGCTGCACCGAGGCGAAGTCGAGCTCCGCCTCGTTCGTGCCCGCGCTCACCGAAGAAGCCGCCCCTCCCCCCAGGCCGATCAGCATCCCCGGCCCGCCGAGCTGGATGAGCAGCGTGCCCGGCGCGAAGCCGACTTTCTTCGCCTGCCGCGCCTGGATCGCCCCCACCCCGCCGGCGATCATGATGGGCTTGTGGTAGCCGCGCACTTCGCCGTCGACCTCGAGCTCGAAGGTGCGGAAGTACCCCGCCAGGTTGGGACGACCGAACTCGTTGTTGAAGGCCGCCGCCCCGATCGGCCCTTCGATCATGATCTCCAGGGGCGAAGCGATGCGCCCCGGGCGCCCGTAGGCGCGCTCCCAGGGCTGCTCGAAATCGGGCAGGCACAGGTTCGAGACCGTGAAGCCGGCAAGCCCCGCCTTGGGCCTGGCGCCGCGGCCGGTGGCCCCCTCGTCGCGGATCTCGCCGCCCGCGCCCGTAGCCGCCCCCGGGAAAGGCGAGATCGCCGTGGGATGGTTGTGCGTCTCCACCTTGCCGAGGAAATGCATGCGCTCGCGGTGGGCGCGCCACACGCCGTCGGCGTCGGGATGCAGCACTTCGCACTCGCGCCCCTCGAACACCGCCGCGTTGTCGGCATAGGCCACGATGGTGCCTTCGGGGTGCGCCGCGTGCGTGTCGCGAATCCACTGGAAGAGTGACTTCTCCTGCTCCTGCCCGTCGATGATCCAGCGCGCGTTGAAGATCTTGTGCCGGCAGTGCTCGGAATTGGCCTGGGCGAACATCATGAGCTCGACGTCGGTCGGATCGCGCTGCATGTGCCGGTAGGCTTCGAGCAGATAGTCGACCTCGTCGTCGGAAAGCGCCAGACCCATGGCAGCGTTCGCCGCCTCTAGCGCTGCGCGCCCTTCACGCAAAAGCGGCACCATCTCGAGCGGTTTGGGCGGAAAATGCGCGAAGAGCCTCGCCCCCTCGGCCGGGTCGTAGACCACCGCCTCCGTCATGCGGTCGTGCAGCAGGGCCGCCACCGCCGTGCGCTGCGCCGCGGAAAGTCGCCCGAATCCTTCCAGTCGATAGACGATGCCGCGCTCCACCCGACGCACCGCAGAAAGCCCGCACTGGCGCACGATGTCGGTCGCCTTGGAAGACCACGGCGAGATGGTGCCGAAGCGCGGCAGCACCACGAGCGCGTCCGTCGGCGCCTGCGCCGGGGCCGGCTGCGCCGAGAGGAGCTCCATCAGGCGCGCCCTGGATGCCGCCTCGAGCGGCGCCTCGAGTTCGGCCCAGAACCACTGTTGCGCCGACAGCGTCGCCTCCCGGCCGATCGCCGCGGCCAACCGCCGCGCCAGACGCTGCAACCGCGGCGCCGACCAGGCGGCGCCCCCTGCGAACGAGACGATTTCGCTCATTGGATGACCGTCGACCCTTTGCGGAAAACCCCGATTATACCGCCCGCCGCACCCTTCCTTTCCGCAGCCGCATCGTCTATGATGCAGAGGAAACATTCGGGGACGGAGGAGAAAATAATGCTTTCATCGTGGAAACCCCTGCGCCGATTCCACCTCACGCCCGGTACCACGATCGACGCGCCGGACGAAGAAGCCGCACGCCAGGTCACGCTGGATTCTCCCGCAATCGAAGTGATGACCGACCTCAAACGGGTGCGCCCCGTCACCGCTAACCCCGACGAATCGCTCGTCGCGGCCGAGGAGCGCATGATCCGCCGCGGCGTGCGTCTGCTGCTGGTGCTCGACCCGGCAGGCACCCTGATGGGCATCCTCACCGCCAATGACCTTCTCGGCGAAAAACCCCTGCGTTTCGCCCACGAAAACCATCTCAAGCGCGAAGAAGTGCTGGTGCGGCACGTCATGACCCCCTTTGCGCGGGTCGACACCGTACTCTTCGACGAGGTCGTGCACGCCAAGGTCGGCAACGTCGTCACCACCCTGCAGGAATGCGGACGCCACCATCTGCTCGTGGCCGAACAGCGCGATGGCCGCGTCAGTATTCGCGGCATCTTCTCCGCAACCCAGATCGCCCGCCAACTCGGCATGGAGATCGCCATCGATCCGCGGGCCCAAACCTTCGCCGAGATCGAATCGGAGCTGCGCTAACCCCCATGGCCAGGAAAAAGATTCGTCTGCGTCAACTCTACTGGATCCTGGGTTTGACGCTGCTGGGCATCATCCTCGCACCCTCCCTGCGATTTCTGTGGCATCCCCCGCCTTCCCCGCAGACCGCCGCCCCCGAGCCGCCCCTGCCCTGGCGCGTCGCGCTCGATACGCGCGGCCGCCCCGTCGTCTTCGGCCTCACGCTGGCAGGCAATACCGTCGCCGACGCCCGCCGCCAGCTAGGGGAAGACGGGCAATGGGCGATCCTCGAGCGGAAAGGAAGCGCGCACGTGCTCGAAGCCTACTACCCCGATTTCACCGCCGGCTACATCGAAGGCAAGCTCATCCTGCGCTTCGAAGGCGAGCCCGCGCTCCTCGAACGCGAATTCGCCCGGCGGGGCAAAAAGGCGCCCACGGCGGGTGGAGCGCGCAAAGTCGAACTCAAAGATTCCGAGCTCGCACCTTTTGCCGGTCTCACGCTCACCCTCGTCACCTTCCTTCCCAAGGCAAGCCTCGACGAAGCCGTCATCCGTGAGCGCTTCGGCCCGCCGACCTACGAATGGAAAGACGAGGAAGACGGCACCCGCCACTATCTCTATCCCGAGCGCGGCATCCACGTGCTGCGCGACGAGCGCGGCCGGACCGTGATCGAATACGCCGCGCCCGAGCGCCTGCGCCGCCTCGTTCCGTCGCAGCATTGATTCCTTTTGCTGAAGCCCGTATAATCCGCGGTTTTCGGTCACTATCGCACATCGAGGAACACGCATGGTCGTCATCCGTCTCGCCCGTGGCGGCGCCAAGAAGCGCCCCTTCTACAGCCTCGTGGTCACCGACTCGCGCAACCGCCGCGACGGTCGCTTCATCGAGCGCGTCGGCTACTACAACCCGCTCGCCTCCGGCAACGAAAAAGGCCTGTCCATCGATTTCGGCCGCCTCGACTACTGGACCAGCCAGGGCGCCCAGCTCTCGCCCACCGTGCTCCGCCTCGTGAAGCAAGCACGCCAAAGCGCCGCTGCCTGAATCCCGCGTTCATGGCCATCGTCGTGCTGGGGCGCCTCGTCGCCCCGTTCGGCATCAAAGGCTGGTTCAAGCTCCACGCATACGGCGACGACCCCGCCTCCTGGGCCGAAATGCCCCGCTGGTGGGTCGCGCCCGCGCCCGACGCCCCCCTCGAATCCTGGCAGACCTTGACGCTCGCCGAGCTGCGCCAACACGGCCGCGGCCTCATCGTCAAATTCTACGAGGTCGACGATCGCAGCGCCGCCGAATCCTATCAAGGCTGGTACGTCGGCGCACCGCGCGAAGCGCTGCCCGAGCCCGAAAAAGACGAATACTACTGGGGCGATTTGATCGGTGTCGAGGTGTATACGACAGGCGGCGCGCCGCTGGGCCGCGTCGCCGAACTCATCACCACCGGCGCGAACGACGTCCTCTCGGTGCGCGACGACGTGCGCGATCGCACCCACCTCATCCCCTTCGTACGCGCCTACGTGCTCGACGTGGATCTTCCGCAGCACCGCATCACCGTCGACTGGGATCCCGACTGGTAGCCGATGCGCCGCTACGACGTCGTCACGATCTTCCCCGCCATGTTCGCTGCGCTGACCGAGCACGGCGTCACCCGTCGCGCCCGCGAGCGCGGCCTCTACGAACTCGCGCTGCACGACCCGCGCGACTTCACCCACGACCCCCACCGGCGCGTCGATGACCGCCCCTACGGCGGCGGCCCCGGCATGCTCATGCGGCCCGAACCGCTCACCGCCGCCCTGCGCCATGCCCGCGAGCAGCAACGTCGCGCCACCGGCTCTTCCGGCCCCGTCATCTACCTCTCCCCGCAAGGCAGGCGGCTCGATCACGGCGAAGTGATGCGGCTCGCCGCGCGGCCGGCCTTCATCCTGCTGTGCGGCCGCTACGAAGGCATCGACCAGCGCGTGATCGAGGCCGAAGTCGATGAGGAACTCTCCCTCGGCGACTTCGTCCTCACCGGCGGCGAGCTCGCCGCCATGGTCGTGCTCGACGCGGTGATCCGGCAACTTCCCGGCGCGCTGGGCGACGCCCAGTCGGCCGAAGCCGACTCCTACGTCGGCGGCCTGCTCGATCACCCCCACTACACGCGCCCGGAAGTCTTCGCAGGCCGGGCGGTGCCGCCCGTGCTCCTGTCGGGCGATCACGAAGCGATCGCGCGCTGGCGCCTCAAGGAGCGCCTGCGCCGCACCCGGGCGCTGCGGCCCGATCTCCTCGCCTCCCGCCCCCTTTCCGTGCTAGAATCGCGCCTGCTCGAAGAACTCGAGCAGGAAGAAAGCCGCGACGCACCAGCCTGACCGGGCTGCTCTGCGCGCCACCAGCCCCGCGAAGGGGCGTTTTTGCTACCAGGAGCTCCTGATGAACCTGATCGAACAGATCGAACGCGAAGAGATCGCCCGGCTCACCGCCGACAAATCCATCCCCGACTTCCGCGCCGGCGACACGGTCGCCGTGCAGGTCAAGGTGAAGGAAGGCAACCGCGAGCGGCTGCAGACCTTCGAAGGCGTGGTCATCGCCCGCCGCAACCGCGGCCTCAACTCCTCCTTCATCGTGCGCAAGATCTCCTCCGGCGTGGGCGTGGAGCGCACGTTCCAGCTCTACTCGCCGCTGGTAGCCTCGATCCAGGTCGTGCGCCGCGGCGACGTGCGCCGCGCCAAGCTCTACTACCTGCGCGAGCGCAGCGGCAAATCCGCCCGCATCAAGGAAAAGATCGTGCGCAAAACCCAGGAAAGCGCGGCGCAATAATCCTGCCGGCTCTTCCCCCAAGAAAAGGCCCTCGCGGGCCTTTTCTTTTTCCCGCTCCTCTCAGCGCCGCTCCACCCAATGCATCATCGCCAGCGCGAGCAGCATGAAGGCCGCTCCCGGCAGCAGCGCCGCCAGCCAGGGCGACCACCCCGCGAGCACGCCCAGGCTGCCCGAGAGCGAATTGAGCAGATGGAAGGCCACTCCCAGCAGCGTCCCCAAAAACACCTTGAAACCGATGGGCGCGCCGCGCGCATGCCCCAGGGCAAAGGGTAGCGCCAGGGTCACCATCACGAAGGCCGTAAACGGATAGACCAGTTTGCGCCCCAGCGCCAGCAGGTAGCGGTCCGCGTTCTGCCCGTTGCGCATCAAGTGCTGGCTGAAGGTAGAGAGCGCCCGGATCGTCATCCGGTACGGCTCCACCATCAGCACCGCCAGCACCTCTGGCGTGAGCTCCGTCCGCCACTCGAGCTCTGGCACCGCCTCGGCCACGATCCGCTCGGCAGTGAAACGCCGCCGCTGCACCTCCTTCAGGCGCCACGTCTCACGCGCCGCATCGAATTGCGCCGCCGCTACCCGGTCGATCGCCGTCAGCGTCTGGTCGGACCCGAAGCGGTAGATCTCGAGCTCGCGCAATTGACCGTCGCTGCTAAAGCGGCGCACGTTGATGAAATCGTTCCCCTCGCGAATCCACACCCCCGAGCGCAGATCGCCTGTGGAAATGTCGCTCTCCCCCATCGCCTGCCCGCGAAACATGCGCGCCATCTGCTCTGCCGGCGGCACCAGCCACTCCCCCACGGCAAAGATGAGCACGGCCAGCACCGCCGCCGCCCACGCGAGGATACGCCACAGACCCGTCACCGACAGGCCCGAAGCGCGCAGCACCGCCAGCTCCGAGTGCCGCGCCATCTGTGCCAGCGCCCCCAGCGCCCCTACCAAGAGCGCGATGGGCAACAGCTCGTAGAGCCGCGAAGGCAGGCGCAACACCACGTAGAACAGCGCCTCCTTCAGTCCATAGGCACCGCGCCCGATGTCCTCCAGCTGATCCACGAAATCGAAAAACAAGAACAACGCCGCGAACACGGCCGTCACCACCGCCGTCCCCCGCAGCACCTCCGTCACGATCCATCGCCTCAGCACCCTCATCCGCGTCGGCTCCTCCAGCGCATCAGGCCGATCCAGGCCAGCAAAGCCATAGCGTGCGGCAAGGCCAAACCCTCCCAGAACCCGAGCCGTCCCCGCGCGATCCACCCATAGCTCACGCTGATGAAATTGGTATAGGCCACGAAGATCAGTACCGCCAGCACGAGGGCATAGCCCTTGCTCGTGCGCGGCCCCGCCTCTCCCAAAGGCAGGGCCATCAGCACGAGCAGCACCGCGGCCAGCGGCAAACCCAGACGGCGGGCGAGCTCGGCCCGCTCCACTCGTCCCGGTGCAAGCAACAACTGCGCCAAAGGCGCCGCCTTCATTTTGAACTTCGGCACCTCGCTCGAGCTCGCGCGCAAGCGCAGCTCCTGCCAGGCGAACCGTTCCACGCGAAAGGCGAGCGGTGCATCCCCTTCATCATAGCGCCGGCCATCGCGCAGGCGCACCCACTGCGCCCCTTCTCGCTGGAAGAGCTCGGCATCGGCCGCCAGCACCACCGTCGTCCTCCCCTCGCGCTGCAAGCGGGCAAACACCTGCTGCGTTCCATCTTTTCCCGGCGTCACGAAAAACACCCGCCGCCCGTCGCCCGACTCGCGAAACACGCCCGGCGCCACGCTCTGCGTCTCGTCGCGCGCCGCAGCGCTCGCTTCCAGCTCCGCCTTCTGTCGCTCCGCCCAAGGCGACACCCACAAGGTGAGCCACAGCACTCCCGCCGCCAGGGGCAATGCAAACGCCATCAAGGGGTCATAGAAACGCCACCGCGCCATGCCGGACGCGCGCCACACCACCCACTCCGAATCGCGCGCCAGACGCTGGATGGTCAACAGCACCCCGGCAAAGCCGCCCAGCACCAGCACCATCGGCAACTGCCCGATCGTACTCAGCCCGAGAAAAGTCCACACCAAATCCGCCGGAATGTCGCCCATGGCAGCTTCTCCCACCAGCCGCACCACGAGCACGGTCAGAGCTACCGCGAGCAACCCGAAGGCCGTCATCGCCGCGTTCTGTACGATCTCGGCTAAAATGCTTCGACGAAAGATCATCGGACCGACTGTGAGGAATGAGCCCGTGGAATTTACCATAAACGTCCAACCCCCCGAAAAAATCCCTGCCACCTCCTTCGTGCTCCCCGTCTTCGCCGACGAGCCCACGCCGCTCACCAAGCGCCTCGACAAGCTCACCCAAGGCAAGCTCACGGCGCTGCTAAACGAGGAAACCGACCTCGACAAGGCTGGCAGCCTGCACACCTACACCACGCTCCCGGGGCTGGAAGCCGAACGGGTGCACGTCGTCTCGCTCGGGCCGCGCGCCAAGCTCGACCGGCGCGCCTGGATGAAGGCGGTACGCGCGGCCGCCGCGGCGCTCGCCAACGGCCCCGGCGGCACGGCGGTCGTACCGCTTGCCGAGCTCGAAGTCCCCGGAACCACGCTCGCCGAGCGCCTGCGCCGGCTCGCCACCACCCTGGAAGATGCCACCTACCGCTACGAGGCCACCAAGACCACCAACGGCAAGAAACCGCGTGGCGCCGAGCGCATCGAACTGCCGCTGTCCGCCCCACTTGCCCCCGACGAACTCGCTGCCCTCGAAGAAGGCCGCGCGATCGCCGCCGGCATGGCGCGCGCCCGCGAGCTCGGCAACCTCCCGCCCAACCTCTGCACCCCTGCCAAGCTCGCCGAAACGGCGCTCGAACTCGGCAAGGCGTACGAGCTCAAGGTCCAGGTGCTCGAGCGCGAAGACGCGGAGCGCCTCGGCATGGGTGCCTTCCTCGCCGTGGCCGCCGGCAGCAAGACTCCGCCCAAGTTCATCGTGGCCGAATACCGCGGCAGCGGCGAGAAACGCGGCAAGCGCCGCCCCATCGTCCTCATCGGCAAAGGCATCACCTTCGATTCGGGCGGCATCTGTCTCAAGCCAGCCGCCCAGATGGACGAGATGAAATTCGACATGTGCGGCGCCGCCGCCGTACTCGGCACACTAGAAGCCGTCGCCCGGCTCAAGCTCCCGCTCGACGTCGTGGCCATCGTCCCCGCCACCGAGAATCTCCCCAGCGGCACGGCCACCCGCCCGGGCGACGTCGTGCGCACGCTCGCCGGACGCACGGTGGAGATCCTCAACACCGACGCCGAAGGGCGGCTCATCCTGTGCGATGCCCTCACCTACGCCCAGCGCGAATACCGCCCCGAGTGCCTCATCGACGTCGCCACGCTCACCGGCGCCATCGTCATCGCCCTCGGCAAGGAAGCCACCGGCCTCATGAGCAACGACGAAACCCTCGCCCAAGCGCTCCTCGAAAGCGGCGAACGCGCCGCCGACCCCGCCTGGCAGCTGCCGCTGTGGGAGGAATACCAGGAAGCGCTCAAGAGCAACTTCGCCGACGTCGCCAACGTCAGCACCGACCGCGCTGCAGGCTCCATCACCGCCGCGTGTTTCCTCGCCCTCTTCGTCGAGGACGTCCCCTGGGCGCATCTCGACATCGCCGGCACCGCCTGGCGCTCCGGCGAGAAAAAAGGCGCCACCGGCCGCCCCGTGCCGCTGCTCGTCGAATTCCTCCTCGAGCGGGCCGCCGCCCGGCGCCACGCCGACTGACCCCTTCCATGGCGCACGTCCGCTTCTACTACGACGTGCCCGAGCCGCTCGCGCTCGCCTACGAGCTCGTCGCCCGCGCCTACCGCGCCGGGCAAGAAGTAGCCGTGCGCCTGGAAGACGAAGCGACGCTCGCCACCTTCGCCCATCGCCTATGGACTCAGGAATCCGGCGCTTTCCTGCCCAACGTCCCCGCCGGCTCACCGCTCGCCGGGCAGACCCCCATCGTCCTTCTCACGGCCGAAGCCCCCATCCCGCCGCGCCCCGTTCTCATCCAGCTCGCCCGCTCCCATCCCGAGTTGGATCAGAACAGCGAATGGATTTTGGAGATCGTCGGCCCGCAGGAGAACGACAAAGCCCCGGCGCGAGAACGTTTTCGCCGTTACCGCGCCGAAGGGCACGACGTCCAGGCCATCCCCCGCAAGACCCCGACCCCATGACCCAGACCAACGACCCTTCCACCTCCGCCCCGCCGCTTCCCATCGACGACTTGCCGCTCCTCACGGAAGTCGTCGATCACCCACCCGCCGAAAGCGCCTCGCACCCGCCGCCTGCCGCTACCATCGCACCCGCCGCCGAAGCCCAGCTGCGCTGGATCGAGCGGCGCCTGCCGCAGATCCTCGCCGAAGAAATGGCCCTGCTGCAGACCCGCGTCCTCACCCGTCTGCGGCTCGAGCTGGAACAAGGACCGCCGAAGTGAAGCTCGGTTTTCAGGCCGGTATTTCGACGAATTCGCCGTAGGGGATCGGCGGGCAGAAACCCTTCGATGAGATGGCGCAGCACCTTGGGCGAGGAGAAGAGGTGCTTGTAGCTGGCCTTGTGACGGGCGTTCATGTCGCCGCAAGGGGGTGGAGGGCGTCAACGAGGGGGAGGCGTTTTGTGGGGGCGTGGGAATGCGGCGTTACGGAAATAAATGAGTGTCCCCTTTCGTTGCTTGACCCGGCTGTGTGTATAGGGCCGACAGGGCATTGGGGTTGGCCTCGACGATCTTCAGCAGCGCACGGGCTGGGCCTGACGGACGAACGCGGTGTTGTTCCCAGTTCTGCAGGGTCTTGGGCTTGACCCCAATCAGGTAGGCAAAGCGGGTCTGACTCAAACCAATACGCTCGCGGATGGCCTTGACGTCAGGTTCAGGAAATTCGCGCAGCTTCGCGCCTGCGAGCGCTTCGCCACGCATGTGGCGACCCATGTCGCGAACGCTCTCCAGCAGTTCGTCAAAGTGCTTATCGTCCATGGCTTAGCTCCGTATCGATCACCTCGGCTAGGCGCCGTAGCTGGTCCTTGGTCAAGTCGGTCGTCGCATTTTTGGCGTAGGCGTAGACCAAGTAGCACAGGTCATGACCAACCCAGTGGTAGTAGATCACTCTGGCACCCCCTCTTTTCCCTCTTCCGGCCAGTGGCACGCGCAACTTACGAAGACCTCGACCGCCGGGAATCAGATCGCCAGCGGCCGGATTTTCCAGCAAGGTCACCTGCAGCTCACGTAGGTCATCGTCCGAGAAGAGCTCTCGGGCGCAGCGAATGAAGATAGGGAGTTCGATGAAGACCACGTGGTGAATTATACGCTAGAAGCGGAGTTCAGTAGAAGACGCACCACCACCACGCCGCACGCAGCGGCTTACGACGTGGTACCAGGAGGTGTCGGAGGGCGAGACGGGGGCGGCTCCGGGAGGGCTCACGCAGGCAGTGTAGGCAAGGGGGTGGGGAGCGTCAACGAGGGGGAGTGATGGGACAGGAACGAAAAAATCCCCCCGGATTCCCGAAACCTGTTTGAATCCCGTCCGGACACAAGGTACAGTAATCCCGTACTGCTGATCACTGCGCCCGCCGGGGAAACCTTGGTGGGCGTCGTGCTCTCTAGGTCCAGCTGGCAGGAATCAATAGGAACTTATGTGTCAGGTCCCGGACGATTACGTGGCACTTTTATGAAAAGTTCCGGTTTTTCTTTGTACCATCTTTTCATGGCCTCGATGGGCGGGACATGCCCCAGGGCTTTCTGGGGAATGTGGTGATTGTACAGCCAGACGTAGCGATGAATCGTTGCCTCCAGCGCTTCGCGGCTGTCGAAGCGATGGGTGGCGAGTACCTCGCTGATGCGCCCATTGAAGCGCTCGACCATGCCGTTCGTCTGCGGACGGCGAGGTTTGGTCAGCCGATGCTCGATGTCGAGCGCCTGGCACAGTTCATCGAAGGCATGTGCTCCCGTGGGGGTGCGCTCTCCCCGGGT
>NZ_LIPU01000005.1:0-141198 GCF_001418245.1 Tepidiphilus thermophilus | reverse complement strand
TTCAGTGACTCGTTTCACGGCGATTGCTCGCCCATAAAACGAGTGGGTCAGGAGCCATTGCAAGGCTTTCACCTTGCCCCAGCGCCCTTCCCTGACTGCCTTCGCAATACGCGTTTGCAGCCTCCTAACTGTTTGGTGTGCTTTGGCCCAATCGATATTGTGCCAATTCACATCCTCCCAGCCGGAGGCTGCACCAACCATTTGCATGGTCGTCATTTGCTTTTCCTCCGTTCAGAAGGTTCTACATACTCTCTTGCGAAGAGAGACCAGCCGGAAGTCTGCTCCCTTTCGGGCGGGATGATGTTGGGTCGCCCCTCAATCCCTATCCGCCCCATTACAGGACGTCATTCGCTTTTTCCGGCATCCCATGCCCGCACCCCCAACAGCTTTCCTTACGGTCGGCCTGCCCTTACGGGCGGAGATACGGGCTTACCGTGTTTCGCATAAGTGACAACAGGTGTTTAGGTGGTGGTTATACCCCGGTGGAACTGTATCCTCGCCTACTGAAGCATCAGCAGTAGGTCTGTCCACTCGCCTTTTTGGCTCAAGCCTGTCAGCGCCTTTGGCTTGTCAACAATAACGAGGCTTATTACCACTTTGCTTCTGCTCACCGTGCACCCAAGCCTAGCCCCCTGCCGCGTGGCGCTCGCAGCTCCGCTTCCCCCTCACGGGTTCTGCTTCACCTTTTAGGGTGGGGTACATTGTCGGACAGGCTTCGCACAGACCGGTTGCCCAGTCTGCACGCCATCCTAGGCTACGACCGGAGGAACGGTCGGTTCTGTCAGGGCTCACCTAAGCCTTGGGTTTGGATGCCCATACGGGCATCTTCCTCCCGTGTGGGCTCTAAGTGTGATTATCCCTTGCAGAACAATCACTTACGCGACATCACGTCGCACGATGCTGTTTGTTTCAGAAGGCCAGCTACCTTCATGTCTCTTTGGCATAGCCAGAGAGAACAATTCCGCTTTCCGAAACGCACCTCACGATGCATTTGGGAAAGCCCCGCGCCGAAGCGCGGGGCTTCAATCTACGCCAGACTAAAAAGCCCGGCGAAACATTAAGCCACTTTGCGAACGCCCCCGGCCATCCGCAATGCCTGTCGCAACATCTTTCGCGTTTCCGGTGCCGTGCACCCGGACTGAAGACGCTGGTGGAGTTCGCAGGCCATGCGAAACGGGATCGAACGGAACAAGTGGGTTAACATAGGATTCATATGGCATTCTCCCTGCTTGTTAACGCAGCATCATCGCGCAATCGATTGGCATTGAAAACTAGGATTGGCATCCTGCAGGTATTGCCTGTTTTGATACGCTCTGTGGCAACCCCTGCAGGCCGGAAGTCTCTCTGCACGAAAAGCTTCCGGCCTGCGGGGGTTTCCGCAGGCTTGTTTTTTTACCGGAGCCCCAGCGCCCGGACGATCGGGCGGCTGATGACGATTCCTGAGACGACGCACATCGAGAGGATCACAAGTGTCATGGCTTTACTCCTTGCTGGGTTATTGGACTTGACCCCGCAGGAGTTGCCAGGCTTGATACGCGCCCGCGGCAACCCCGCAGGCCGGAAGTCTCTTCATGGAAAGACCTCTGGCCTGCGGGGAATCCCACAGGCGCACTTGAGCGTTACCGGAGTCCCAGCGCCCGAACGATCGGACGGCTGATGATCAGGCCGGAAACCACGCACATAAGGAAAATTACCAGTTCCATGATGCCTCCCAAAAAAACGCGGAGGCACCACGCCCCTTGCGGGGTCGCGATGACCCCCGCAGGGTTAAGAAATGGGTGGAACCTGGCTCGAACCTTAGTTCATGGCAAACAGCTAACGCTTGCTGACCGTGGTACCCCGTCCATGAACGATTTTCCTTTGCCAGATTCCTGGGAAGTTACGCCACGACCTCGAAAGCCGCGGTATTGGATGTTGCTGGCGTCACGGAGACTTCGGCTTTCGCCTTGCTGCGACGCTTGCGGGACTTGGTCGTTTTCGCCGGGATCGGTTCCAACTGTGGCATCGGCATGCCACGCCGGATGAACGTCGGGATTTCGTACCTCGACCAATCTTCCTCGCCATCCTTACGGACGGCCATCGGCCTCACATCCGGCGCGCGGACAGTGCCGGGATGCGCGGGTTTCGGCATCGCAAGCGCGAATACCAGCTTCCCCGCTTTGACCAAGCCGCGAAGCGCGATCTGCGCAGACCCAAACAGGGCCATAACGAGCAAAAACTCTTCCATGATACCTCCTTGAGGTTGAAGCGGAGGCACCACGGCCCGCGAGGGCAGTGAATGCCCCCGAGGGGTTGAAACACGCCGCCGCGCATGGCACGGTCGGCGTACTGATTGCTGTTTATTTCGCCTCCCCAGCTAGGAGGGTGAACATTCGAAGGCGTCACGCACTTCGAATGGTTAGATAAATTCTAGCGACCGAATTGGGAATGTCAAGCGCCGTCACGATGCCAAACAGGACGTTTTGGTGTGCTTTTCGACTCGGTTTCAGCGACACTGTTTTCTAGGATGAGTGTCTGTGGTCCTTTATCGAGTCCTCCGCGACAGAAGCCGCGGGTATCTTCGGGGGGTTCTATGGCAGCGCCGACGTCATCGCAAGACAAATCCAAGAGTCATCCTTACTTCACCCAGAAGGTCAGGCTCCACTCGTTCCATGCGCAACAGGTATTTGACCAAGGGTATGAACAGTACGCGAACGCAATCTTCTCCCTGTCGGTCGTCTTGAGAATCGTCGGCTCCGACGAACAGGCCCGCGAAGTAGAGGGCATCGTCGATGAGCGGATGAACAAGATGTTCGAGGATATACGCGGCGAAGTCGCCCGCCTCGAGAAGCTTGCGGAAGCGAACGGGATCGAGTTCAACGGCATCGAATATTCCAACCCAAAGGAAGTCGAAGCGAAGATTTCGTCCCCACGTGCCGTACGCTACGTCGGTCTCATCCGTGAGTTCGATGGCATGGTAGCCAAGTTCGATACTCTCTGGTTATCCGGCGTCATCCCTGATGGCGACTACTCCCGCAGCATCTTCGGATGGAAGCGCCGTCTGCTTCGCCTGGCCGGATCCGCCCGGTCGATTTCCGCGCGGGCCATGGTGGCTGCACGCAAGAAAGGCATATCCGTCGATGAAACCGCCGAAGTCGCGACGAAAGCGGAAACTATCGAGACGCCGACCGCGAACACCACATAGTTGATGGAACTCAACCCCTATCAAGAACGCGCCGTCGCGGCATCTGGTCATTGCACGATTCTCGCCTGTCCCGGTTCCGGCAAAACTCGGGTTCTTTCGGTACGTGCGGCACGGCTGCTTGCCAATCACGATAAGGGACGGCTCTGCGCAGTGACATTTACCCGCGATGCTGCGGAAGAGCTTCGATCCCGGATTCTTGCTGCCTGCGGTCAGGACCATGCGCGGCGCCTGGCCGTTGGCACCTTTCACTCTCTGGCGCTTGCGCAGATCAAGCGGTTTAGCGGAGGGAAACCTCCGCGCTTGCTGTCTGAAGGCGAGCGCCTGGCCGTTTTGTGGCGTTGCTGGCAACAGCATGCACCGAACATCGCATTCGAAAATGTCGTACAAGCTATCGATGCGCGCAAGGCCAGACTCACTCCCGTTCCGTTCTCCGATCCTTCCCTCGAATCCGTATTCAACGGCTACCAGGAAGTCATGGAGTCCGATGGGGCCATGGATTTCGCCGATCTGTTACTGCTCTCTGTGCACCGAATGGCAAGCGGCGGCATGCCACCGCTCCCGATCCGCTGGCTGCTGGTGGACGAGGCGCAGGATATGGACGAAGTGCAGGTGGAGTGGATTCTGCTGCATGGGCGCGCCGGAGCCGATATCACGCTGGTTGGCGACGACGATCAAAGCTTGTACGCTTTTCGCCACGCGTTGGGATACGCCGGGTTGCGGAAGATCTCAACCGAGCTGTCAGCGACCGTGACCACCCTGCCGGTCAACTACCGGTGCGCACCGAACATCCTTGCTCATGCCGCCAAACTGATCGCCCACAACCGCAACCGGGCCGCCAAAAAGATCACCGCCCACCGCGAAGATGTAGGCGAGATCAGGGTGATCCGCGCTCCCGACCGCTGGGCCGAAGTCGATCAGATCGTCGAAACCATCGAGAAAGGCGCTCAGGACGACGAATGGGCAATCCTTGCCCGAACCAATCTGATTCTCGACACCGCGGAACTGGCTTTGTCCGGCATCGATAGGCCATGCGTCCGCACCGGCGGCAAGAGCGTTTGGGAACATTCGATCGGAAGCGTATTTTCCGGCCTGCTGCGTTCCGTCGTGGATGATTCTTGGACTGGGCTGGCGAACGCACTTTCTTTTTGCGGCATCCATGCCGAATGGGTCAATGAGCATTCGCGTCGTTCGTTCGGAGGTTGCATTGCTCGCCTGGAATCCGCGATCGAACAAGCTCCAGACGACGATGGTAGTCGGAAGACGCTCCTGCGCCTGCGCATTGGTCTTGCCTCATGGCGCGAACAAGCGGCGAAGGGGCGGGCGACGCTCGTCATTCATGGCGTCGCCGCTTTCTTGTCCGATTATTGCACGCCAAACCAGGCGAACCTGCTGAGAAAGCTGGAGGAATCCCTTGTCAGGATGCCCGGATCGCTTGCCCAGCGACTTTTAATCCTGGGACGGTCAAGTCAGAATCGCCGCAAGCCCGCCGTGCAGATCATGACATTGCACGCCTCGAAGGGCCTCGAATTCGACAATGTCTGGATCATGGGTTGCGAGGAAGGCAACCTGCCCCACACGGATTCGACAGAGGAGGATGAAAGACGCCTTCTCTATGTTGGCATGACCCGAGCCCGACATCGGCTCATCCTGAGCAGCGCCATCGAGGAAGGTCTTGCATCGCGCTTTCTGGATGAGGCGGGGCTTTCTTGAAATGATTCAAAAGTGTGCGCTTTTGACCCGGAAGAACGGCATTGCCATTTGGTAAATTGGTCGCAAACTACAAAAAGTGCAAATTAGTCCGTCAATCCTCCCCGCCCTAAAGGGCGAAGCTTGTGCCCCAAGCTCGGTTGACCAGACCATGCGCGAGCAATCGCGCGACGTGTGATACCAGTGCGCACTTTTGCGTACGTTTTTGAGAGCAGCCGATATGCGCATCATCCAAGAAGACGAACTCAAGATTCCTGGCCGCGTTCTCATCAACCGCAAGCAGCTTCTACAGATCGTTCCGCTATCGGATCGGACGATTTACGAGCTTGAAAAGCGCGGCGAATTCCCGAGACGATTCGCCCTCACTCCGCGATCGGTGGCATGGGATCTGGGGGAGGTCGAAGCATGGATAGCGGAGAGGAAGGCGGCGGCACAACAGCCCAAAGCGCCGGGTCGCCTTTTACCCAAAGGTCGATCATGTCTGCCCAATCCTGAAGCATGACGCGACGCTGATCGGCGTATTCAGCCTTGTTGTAGATCGCTCTTACGCCCTTTTGCTCATGGGCGAGGCACTTCTCGATCCAATCCGTGTTGTAGCCAGCCTCGTGAAGCAGAGTGGATGCCGTCCGCCGCAAGTCGTGGACGCAAAACTTCCCCAAAGGCTTCCCATCTTCCTGCGCCGCCTTCCACGCCAGGGTCGTCACTTGATTCAGTGTGGCCTTGCTCATGGGAATGTCGGGATCGTAGCGGGACGGCAAGACGTAACGCGACCCACCCGCGCACGTCTTGAGGGCAATAAAAATATCCAATGCTTGGCGGGACAGGTACACCACGTGCGGACGCTTTCTCTTCATCCGTTCCGCTGGAATGGTCCAGGTCGCCAAAGTAAAGTTGACTTCGTCCCACGTCGCGTCGGTCAATTCCGACTTCCTGACCATCGTCAACAGCAGCAACTTGACCGCCAAGCGAATGGTCGGTGCGGTCGATACGCGCTCCAAGTATTGATAAAGCAACCAGATCTCTTGCGGAGATAGCGCTCGGTCTTTTGGTTGGAAGCGCGCAATGGATGCGGGCCGCACGAGTTCCGCGGGGTTTTCATAACGATGCCCGCGATCCAGCGCGTACCGATACACCATGTGGACGACTTCACGCGCATGAACGGCTGTTGCCGGCGCACCTCGCGCCACGATTTTGTCGCATAGTTGCCGAAGATCTTCGTGGCCGATCTCCGTCATCTTGAGTCGACCAAACGGTTCCTTTAGATCACGCTCATAGACCGACCGGCGCATGTCTCTTGTGGACTCAGCCATCGGGTAATGCTTGAGCCACAGTTCAGCCCAGGAGCCGAACGTTTCGGCGTCTCTGATCTTCCGCATCTCCCTGGACTTCTGTCGCGCCGGTGATTTACCTTCGCTGACCAACTTTTTCGCGGCCAGGAGCCTTTCTCGCGCTTCAGCCAGCGTGATGCCATCGGCCCCATAACGGCCGAGCACCAGCGTTTCCTGGCGACCATTGAGTCGGTAGTTGTAACGGAAGGAGATCGTCCCCGCGGGAGTGACGACCACATACAGACCGTCGCGGTCGGCGACTTTGTACGGTTTCTCGCTGGGTTTGAGGCTGCGAAGCTTGGTGTCGGACAGCATCTCGATACCATCACCGAAAAAGCGCCGAAATACGGCATTTTTTCTTTGTTCGTCAATAAGTTATCGGATATCGATACCATCTCGGGCACTGCGCTCGGTCGATGGCATCCGCCGCAGCCCATGATACCAGATCGCAGAATGCCAGCAAATATACCAGCAAAAATCGACCGCTTACCCCTGCCTGACGCTGCTAGACCTTGCTAGAAAAATTTCTGTTTTTTTATCCCTAACAATGACTTACCGAGAACTTGTTGCCTGTTCTCTCTGGTTGCTTCCAGACATCTACTCACTCCCACTCGATCGTCGCCGGTGGCTTGCCGGAAATATCGTATACCACGCGGTTGATGCCGGCCACCTCGTTGATGATGCGGTGCGACACCTGGGCCAAGAGCGCGTGCGGCAGCTCCGCCCAGTGCGCCGTCATGAAATCCTGCGTCTGCACCGCGCGCAGGGCGATCACGTATTCGTAGGTGCGGGCGTCCCCCATCACGCCGACGCTGCGCACCGGCAGGAATACGGCAAACGCCTGGCTCACCTTGTCGTACCAGTCGGCGCGGCGCAGCTCGTCGATGAAGATGGCGTCGGCGCGGCGCAGGATATCGGCGTATTCGCGCTTCACTTCCCCAAGAATGCGCACTCCCAGCCCTGGTCCGGGGAAAGGGTGGCGATAGACCATGTCGTGCGGCAGCCCCAGGGCGATGCCCAGTTCCCGCACCTCGTCCTTGAAGAGCTCGCGCAGCGGTTCGAGAAGCTTCAGGTTCAGCGTCTCGGGCAGTCCCCCCACGTTGTGGTGGCTCTTGATGCTCGCCGCCTTCTTGGTCTTGCCGCCGGCCGATTCGATCACGTCGGGGTAGATGGTTCCCTGGGCGAGCCAACGCGCCCGCGGTAGCTTCGCCGCCTCTTCCTGAAAGACTTCGACGAAGACGCGCCCGATGATGCGCCGCTTCTGCTCCGGATCGGCCACGCCGGCGAGCGCCGAAAGAAAACGCTCGCTCGCGTCGACGTGGATCACCTTCACGCCCAGGTTGCGGGCGAAAGTCGCCATCACCTGCTCGGCCTCGTCGAGGCGCAGCAGGCCGTTGTCGACGAAGACGCAGGTGAGGCGATCGCCGATGGCGCGGTGGATGAGGGCGGCAGCGACCGACGAATCGACCCCGCCGGAGAGCCCCAGGATCACCTCCTCGTCGCCGACCTGCGCGCGGATGCGGGCGACGGCCTCGCCGATGAAATCCGGCATGGTCCAGTCGCGCCCGCAGCCGCAGATCTCGTGCACGAAGCGCTCGAGCATTTCCTTGCCCTTGAGCGTGTGCGTCACCTCGGGGTGGAACTGCACGCCATAGAAACCGCGCGCCTCGTCGGCCATGGCGGCGATGGGGGTGGCGTCGCTGCTGCCGATCACGGCAAAGCCCGGTGGCAGCGCGACTACCTTGTCGCCGTGGCTCATCCACACTTCTAGCACCGCGCGCCCTTCTTCGTCGCGCCGGTCGTGCAAAGGGCCGAAAAGGCGGTTTGGGGCAGTGACGCGCACTTCAGCGTAGCCGAATTCGCGCTTTCCGCTCGCGGCCACCTTGCCGCCCAGCTGCTCGGCCATGGTCTGCATGCCGTAGCAGATGCCCAGCACCGGCACCCCCAGGCGGAAGACGACCTCGGGCGCGCGCCAGTCGAGCGCCGCGTAGGCCGAATTGGGCCCGCCCGAGAGGATGATGCCCTTGGGCGCAAAGGCGCGGATGAAGTCCTCGCCCACGTCGAAGGGATGGATCTCGCAGTAGACCTGCGCCTCGCGTACGCGCCGCGCGATGAGCTGGGTGAGCTGCGAGCCGAAATCCAGGATCAGGATCTTGTCGTGTTGGGTCATGGGATCAATCGACGTGGTAGTTGGGGGCTTCTTTGGTGATCTGCACGTCGTGCACGTGCGATTCGCGCACGCCGGCGGCGGTGATCTCGACGAACCTCGCCTTTTCCTGCAGCTCGGCAATGGTGTGGCAGCCCAGATACCCCATGGCCGAGCGCACGCCGCCCACCAGCTGGTGGATCACCGCGCTCACCGGACCCTTGTAGGGCACCCGGCCTTCGATGCCCTCGGGCACCAATTTCTCCACGTTGGCGCTCGCGTCCTGGAAATAGCGGTCGGCCGCGCCTTGCTGCATCGCTCCGAGCGAGCCCATGCCGCGGTAGGCCTTGTAGGAACGCCCCTGGTAGAGCACCGTCTCGCCCGGCGCCTCTTCCGTCCCGGCGAAGAGACTGCCCAGCATCACGGCATCGGCGCCGGCCGCGAGCGCCTTGGCGATGTCGCCGGAATAGCGGATGCCGCCGTCGGCGATGAGCGGCACGCCGGTGCCAGCCAGCGCCGCGGCCACGTCGTCGATGGCGGTGATCTGCGGCACGCCCACTCCGGCGACGATGCGCGTGGTGCAGATCGAGCCCGGGCCGATGCCCACTTTCACGCCGTCGGCGCCGGCATCGAGCAGCGCCCGCGCCGCCTCGGCGGTGGCGATGTTGCCGCCCACCACCTGCACCTGCGGATAGGTGCGCTTGACCCAGCGCACGCGATCGAGCACCCCTTGCGAATGGCCGTGCGCCGTATCGACCACCAGCACGTCCACGCCGGCGGCCACCAGCAACTCGGCGCGCTCCTCGGTCCCGGGGCCCACGCCGATCGCCGCCCCCACGCGCAGGCGACCGTGTTCGTCCTTGGTGGCGAGGGGATGTTCGCTCGATTTCTGGATGTCTTTGACCGTGATGAGCCCTTTGAGCACGTCGTGCTCGTCGAGGATCAACACGCGTTCGAGGCGGTGACGCTGCATCAGGGCCTTCGCCTCCTCGAGCGTCGCCCCCTCGCGCACGGTGACGAGCCGCTCGCGCGGCGTCATGATGGTGGCCACCGGCACATCGAAGCGCGTTTCGAAGCGCAGGTCGCGGTTGGTGACGATGCCCACCACCTTGCCGTGCTCGACCACCGGCAGACCCGAAACGCCGAGCTGACGGGTGAGGGCCAGCACCTCGCCCACGGTCATCGTCGGCGGGATGGTCACCGGATCCTTCAAGATGCCGGATTCGAAGCGCTTGACCTTGGCGACTTCCGCCGCCTGCTGCTTGGGCGTGAGGTTCTTGTGGATGATGCCGATGCCGCCTTCCTGGGCGAGCGCGATCGCCAGGCGCGCCTCGGTGACGGTATCCATGGCGGCGGACACCAGAGGCAGATTCAGGCGAATCTCGCGCGTGAGCCGGGTGGAGAGGTCCGCGTCGCGCGGCAGGATGGCGGAATGGGCGGGAACGAGGAGGACGTCGTCGAAGGTGAGGGCTTTCTTCAGCAGTCGCATGGTACAGTCCTTGGACCAAAACGGAATTATACCGGCGAGAGAGCCTCAGGGAGCCGTGCGCTCCTCGGGGTTTTTGTCGCGGGGTGTTCGGGCACGGCGCCGGCGCACCGCTTTCGGATCGGCGATGAGTGGCCGGGTGAGTTCCACCCGGTCGCCGTCGGCAAGCGGCGTCTCCGGCGGCACGAGCCGCCCGAAAAGGCTGCAGGCCCGCTCCCAGCTTGGCCGCAAATCCGGATGGCGCTCGAGGATCCCCGATCGCTCCACCGCGTCGCGCACCGTCGCCCCCGCGGGCAGGATGAGGGGGACGCGCTCGATCACCCCCGGGGCCGGCGCATAGACGAGATCGACGCGCAGCTCAGCCACCGCCCTCGCCCTTCAGCGTCCGCGCCCGCTGCACGAAGGCATCGATGAAAGTCGCCGCGATGCGGTTGAACACCGGCCCGAGGACTTTCTCCAGCAAGCGGGAGGCAAATTCATAGTAGAGATCGAACTCCACACGGCACGCCCCCTCGCCCAGCGGCACGAAGCGCCACTCGCCTTCGAGCCGACGAAAAGGCCCTTCCTTGAGGCGGATGCGCATGTGGTGGGGGAATTCCTTGTCGTTGACCGTGGTGAAATGGGTCTTGATACCATGAAAATCCACGCGCAGCGTCGCCTCGGTCACCGTGTCGGTGCGCCGGTGCAGCGTCACGCCGCCGCACCAGGGCAGGAATTGCGGATAGTCTTCGCAGCGGTCGACGAGCTCGAACATCGCCGCCGCCGGAGAATCGATCAAGACGCGCTTATGGACCTCGGCCATCGTGTGCTTTCGCCGGCTGCTCACCTATAATCGACGATTCTACCCCAGCACGTCACCGGAACGCCGTCCATGAGCATCGTCGAAAACCGCAAGGCGCGCCACGATTACTTCATCGAAGAAACCTTCGAGGCTGGCATCGAGCTGCAGGGCTGGGAAGTGAAAGCGATCCGCGCTGGCCGGGCGAACCTCAAGGAAGCCTACGTCATCGTCAAGGATGGCGAGCTCTTCCTGCTCGGCATGCACGTCACACCCCTTGCGAGCGCCTCGACCCACGTCCATCCCGACCCCACGCGCACGCGCAAGCTGCTGCTGCACCGGCGCGAGATCGACCGGCTCATCGGCCAGGTGGAACGCGCCGGCTACACGCTCGTGCCGCTCGATCTGCACTTCTCCCGCGGCCGCATCAAGGCCACGATCGGGCTTGCCAAGGGCAAGAAGCAGCACGACAAGCGCGAGGCCGAAAAAGAGCGCGACTGGTTGCGCGAAAAGGCCCGCTTGATGCGCGAGAAGCGCTGATACGAAAGCCCACGCGGGCTTGCCGTATAATCGCCGCCACACCATAAAACTACGATGGAGCACACCCGATGGGCTTTCTCGCCGGCAAAAAGATCCTCATCACCGGAATGATGAGCAACCGCTCGATCGCCTACGGCATCGCCAAGGCGATGCACCGCGAAGGCGCCGTGCTCGCCTTTACCTACCAGAACGAACGCTTCGAAGAGCGCATCCGCAAGATGGCGGCGGAATTCGACTCCGAGCTCGCCTTTCCGCTCGACGTCACCGACGACGCGCAGATCGAAGGGCTATTCACGGCGCTGCGCCAGCACTGGGACGGGCTCGACGGCCTGGTGCACTCCATCGCCTACGCCCCTACCGAAGCACTCGACGGCGACTTCCTCGATGGATTCACGCGCGAAGCCTTCCGCATCTCGCAGGAAGTGAGCGCGGCAAGCTTTCCCCTGCTCGCCAAGGCCGCCCGGCCGATGATGAAGGGCCGGAATGGCTCGCTCCTCACCCTCACCTACCTCGGCGCCGTGCGCACCATGCCCAACTACAACATCATGGGCCTGGCGAAGGCGAGCCTGGAAGCGGCGGTGCGCTACATGGCCGCCTGCCTCGGCCCCGAAGGCACGCGCGTCAATGCCGTCTCGGCTGGACCGATCAAGACGGTGGCCGCCTCGGGCATTGGCAGTTTCGGCAAGCTGCTGCGATTCAACGAGCACAACGCCCCACTGCGGCGCAACGTCACGATCGAAGAAGTGGGCAACGCCGCGGCGTTCCTGTGTTCGGATCTGGCGAGCGGCATCACCGGCGAGATTCTCTACGTCGACGGGGGTTTCAATACCACCGCGCTCGGAAACCCTGAACAAGAATGACGTGAATCCGCCGGGCTTGCTTGCCCCGGCGGAAGTTTGTCAGGGCGCCGCGGTGAGCTCCTGCAGCGCCTCGCGCCGGATCACGACGGGGTGACGCGTCTCCAGCGTCTTCAGCCAGCCGCGCCACTCCACGTTGCCCACCACCGAGCGGATGCGCTCGCCGGCAAACTGTACCATCGGGTCGTCCGCCTGCAGCTGCGGTCGGCGCACGCCCTCGATGCGCACGAACCAGCGATCCCCATTGGACGCTTCCCAGCCGAGATAGCGCGGCCAGGGAGGCGTGGCCTTGAAGATCTCGTCGACGAGCTCCGGCGGCAAGGCATTGGAAGCCCGGGTCAGACTACGCTTGGGCTGCCACGCGAGCTCGGGCACTGCCTCACCCTTTTCCAGGCGTTCCAGCCATTGCGGCGCCAGTTCCCGCAGCCGCTCACGGCCTCTTTCCCGCGCCAGGTCCTGGATCACCCGCGCCCGCGCTTCGTCGAAAGAAAGAGCCCGCGGCGGCACGTATTCAGCCACGCGCACCGCGGCGAGCTTGCCGGGGGCGAGTTCGACCGGTTCGAGATTCTGCCCTCCCTGGGCCTGCGCCTCCTTGAGCGCAGCGATGAGCTTGTCGCTCTTCACGCCGGCGATCTCGACTTCCTCCAGCGGCACGAGTTCAGTTTCGTGGATTCTTAGGCCAAAACGCTCGGCCACGGGGTCGAGCCGGTCGATCGCCTCGAACACGGCGTTGCCCAGTTCTTCGCGCACTTCCCCGTAGCGCTGCCGAGCCTGACGCACGCGCCAGGAATCGGCCAGCGCCTCGCGCACCTCCTCGAAGGGCCGCACCTGCTGGCTGGCCGGATCGCGAAAGAGCTCCGGTGCCTGCTCGTAGAGTGCACGCAGATCCGCCTCGCTCGGCGTAAGCCCACGGCCGATCTCTTCTTCATCGACGAGGAGGTACTGCAGCCGAACCTTGGCCGGTGCGACGTAACGCGCCGCGTTCGCCTCGTAGTAGGCGCGCAATGCCTCCTCCGTCAACCCGGCGGGGTCGGCTTCGTCGGCAGCGGCGCGCACCGCCACGCTCACCTCGCGCTCTTCGAGCTGCTGCGCCACCAGCTGCAGCGTCTGCTCGCGCGGCACGATGGCCCCCTGCGCGATCGGTTCCACCAGGCGCTGCACTGCCAGATCCTGGGCGAGCATCGCCTCGAACGCCTTAGGGGTGAGCCCCTGAGCCCGCAGCACCGCCTCGTAGCGCGGATAGGAGAACTGTCCGTCCTGCTGGAACACCTCGAAAGAGGCGATCGCCCGCTGCAAGGCTTCGGGCGTTACCACCACTCCCAGCCGAGCCGCCTCGACCTGTACGAGACGGCGCTCGATGAGCTCGCGCAGCACCCTCTCGACGAACGCGGGGTCGCGGACGATGCGCGCGTCGAAATTCTCACCGAACCGTTGGCGCAGCTGCGCCGTGCGCTCTTCCACCGCCTGGCGCAGCTCGGCCGTGGTCACGACCGCATCGCCTACCTTTGCCGCCTCCTGATGGCTGGGACCGCCGGAGAAATAACGCTCGATCCCGAAGAAGGCGAAGGGCAGGATCAGCAGCAGCAGAATACCCTGGGCGATGCGTCGCTTGCGACGGATGACTTCGAACATGAGGCGAATTCCCTCCACGATGGGCACGGCAACGATTCGACCGCGCAACGAACGAAGGATTATCGCATCAAAATTCCCCGAAGCGTCCGGATCGCGACCGCACCGACATCGGCCGGACGGCGGGCTGGGCTATAATTGGACTTTTCGCGTGACGCCGGATCGACTCTCGACGGGCCTCCCATGAAACCCACCGTGCGCAATTTCGTCATCGTCGGGCTCACTTCCGAAGGCAAGCGCTTTCGTCCCAGCGACTGGGCCGAGCGCCTGTGCGGCATCATGTCGCAGTTCGGCTCCGACCATAAAATGCGCTATTCGCCCTACGTCCAGCCCGGCCCCGACGAGAATGGCGCCAAAACCGTGCGGGTCGACGCCCGGCTCTACGACATCGAACCCCTCGCCTACCACTTCTTGCTCAACTTCGCCAAGGACAACGACCTCCAGCTGCGTTTCCCCGACGAAGAAACGCCACCTTCCGATGACGAAGGCAAGCCGGAGAACGCAAGGCAAGAAAAAGGCAGCCCCTGAGCTGCCTTTTCTTCGCCAAGGCAAGAAGGATCTTTGGCGATTCTTCAGCCGAGCGCCTTGATCCGCGCCATCAGCCGGCTCTTGTAGCGCGCGGCGGCGTTCTTGTGGATAATGCCCTTTCCGGCCATCGAATCGATCACACCCTGCGACGCCTGGAAAGCGGCAAGGGCCTGCTGTTTGTCGCCAGTAGCGAGCGCTTGACGCACCGATTTGATGGCGGTGCGCAGGCGCGAGCGCAGACTGCGATTGTGCGCGCGGCGCTTGAGCGCCTGACGGGCGCGCTTGCGAGCTTGAGCCGTGTTGGCCATGTCCTTCAACCCCGAAATACTTGGAAGAAACTATAATTCTAGCCTTTTCGCCATTTTGATGCAACCGACACGATGAACCTGCTGCGCGCGCTGGCCACCGTCAGCGGTTTCACGCTCGCTTCCCGCATCCTCGGCTTCGTGCGCGACCTGCTGATCGCCGCCGTCTTCGGCGCCGGCCCTGCCACCGACGCGTTCTTCGTCGCCTTTCGGCTACCGAACCTGCTACGGCGGCTCTTCGCCGAAGGAGCCTTCTCCCAAGCCTTCGTGCCGGTGCTGGGACACACGCGCGAGCGCGAAGGCGCGCAGGCGACGCAGCGGCTGATCGACCGCGTCTTCACCCTGCTCCTGGCCGCAGTGAGCGCCGTGACGCTGGTGGGCATCGTCGGTGCCGGCGCGCTCATCGCCGTCTCGGCTCCCGGTTTCCTTGCCCGCCCCGAGACCTTCGCGCTCGCCGTGTCGATGACGCGCATCACTTTCCCCTACATCCTGTGCATGGCGCTGGTGGCTTTCTCCTCGGCCATCCTCAACACCTGGGGTCGGTTCGCCCTGCCGGCAGCCACGCCCGTGGCGCTCAACCTCTCCTTCATCACCTTCACCGTGCTCGCACTCGCCGGCGTGCCGGTCTTCGAGCCGCCGGTCACGGCGCTCGCCTGGGCCGTGCTCGTGGGTGGGCTCGCGCAGGTGCTGCTGCACGTGCCCGCCCTGCGGCGCCTGGGCACCTGGCCGCGCTGGGACTGGGCCCCGCGCGACGAAGGAGTGCGCCGCGTGCTGCGGCTCATGGCCCCGGCGGTGCTGGGCGTGTCGGTAGCCCAAGTCTCGCTCCTCATCAATACCGTGTTCGCCTCCCTGCTGCCCAGCGGCAGCGTCTCCTGGCTCTACTACGCCGACCGGCTGATGGAATTCCCTTCCGGGTTACTGGGTGCGGCGCTGGGGACCATCCTGCTGCCGAGCCTGTCGCGGGCGCACGCGCGCGCGAGCCGCGAAGACTACCAGGCTCTGCTCGACTGGGGACTGCGCCTGACGGTGCTCCTCACCCTGCCGGCGGCCGCGGGCATGGCGCTGCTGGCCGAACCGCTGGTGAGCACGCTCTTCCTCCATGGCGCCTTCGACGCACAGGATGCACTCGCCACCTGCCGCGCCCTCGTCGCCTACAGCGTGGGCCTGACGGCCTTGATCGCGGTGAAGATCCTCGCCCCCGGCTTCTACGCCCAGCAGAACGTGCGCACACCGGTGAAAATCGCCCTCGTCTCGCTGGTGGCCACCCAGGCGATGAACGGGCTCTTCGTCTTCGTGCTGCCCCTCGCGCACGCGGGCTTGGCGCTGTCGATCAGCCTCGCGGCCTGGCTCAACGCCGGACTGCTGCTGCATGGCCTGTGGCGGCGCGGCACGTACCGCCCGCTGGCGGGATGGGGAAGATTCCTGCTGCGGGTGACGGCGGCCACCCTCGCGCTCGGGATCGTGGCCTTGTGGGGAGCCCGCGGCCTCGGCGACTGGCTGCACCTACCCGCCCTCGAGCGCAGCGGCCGGCTCGCCCTGCTCCTTGCCGCCTGCGCGCTCGCCTATTTCGGCACCCTCTACGCTTCGGGAATGAGGCTGGCCGAATTCCGTCGCCACGGCGCCTGAAAAAGCGTTACATCGCATCCGGATCGAGCCAGTTGTAGACGTAGCTCACGCTGGTGCGCTCGACCACATCCCCTTTGAAATGCACGTTGAAGAGGGTGAAGAGCACGCCGCGCCATTCATTTCTGATGTTCCAGTCCCACACCTCCTCGCCGGAGAGGGAGTAGAAGTGCTCGCGGCGATGCGCTCCGAGCAGACGGTCGACTTCGGCCTTGGTCATGCCCGGCTTGATACGCGCCAGATTCTCCGGCGCGAGCGCATCGTGCTGCTCGACGATGCGACCGTCGCGATCTACCGTGTACATCCAGCAGGTCCAGCCGTAAGGTTGAGTGGCGTATTCCAGCGTGCGCGTGCCGTCGGGGTTCTCCCACACGCGCGTGGGCGAACCGCGCGCGGCGAGGAGCTGGGATTCGGTCTCGAAGACGGGCGAGTGGATGAGCGGCGTGGCGCACGCGCTCAGCGTGAGCACCACGGTGAAGAAAACGGCTTGCAGCAACCGGGCACGCATCCCTCTCTCCTGTTGCATCGCCTGCAAAGCATTATAGGCAAGGGAGGGGCGATCAGGGCGCGGACCACGGTGCGCAGCGCTTCGGCAGGCTCTCCCATGCGGGCAGATGCACGTCCGGCAATCCGCCACGGCAAGGGGTGGGCAAAGTCCCCTCGATGAGCGGAGCGAGCCAGCGCTGGAAGTCCTCATTGACGCCACAGCCTGAGGCATCGATCCACTGCGGCGGAAAGCCGCGCTCGCGGTTGGCCGGGGTATCGATCGGCACCGTCACGCAGCGGTATCGGTACGGCGCCTCGCCTTGGCGCTCCACCGCCACCATCGCCGCCGAGATCCCTGCAAGCGCCGTCTCCACGGCGAATTCGCCCAAGCGGTCGGCGACCTCGTAATCGATGGGGCTTGCCCAATGCGCCGCGGCGCGCTGCAGATAATCGGGCACGGCGACGTGGTACTTCACGCCGAATTCCTGCGCGAGCCGCTGCGCGAGCGCCAGCCCTGCCCCGCCGAGCTGGACGTAGCGCCCCGCTTCCACTCCCCGCATCGACAGCAGCCGCCCCGCTTCGTCTTTCACCCCTTCGGCGACGACGAGGGAGCAAAAACCAAGGCGGGAGAGCGTCTCCTCCACCCGAGGGAAAACCGTCTCGGTGCGAAAAGGCGTCTCCGGCAGCAGCACCAGATGCGGCCCTTCGTCGGGAGCGAGGCGTTGCACGATCGAGGTGCTGGCGGCGAGCCAGCCGACGTTGCGCCCCATGGTCTCCATGACGAAGAGCCGGGGCTTGCGCACGTAAAGGGAAGCCAGGTCGAGGCTCGCTTCGAGATAGCTCGTGGCGAGATACTTCGCCGCCGATGGATAGCCGGGAGAAAAATCGGTGCCGAGAAGGTCGTTGTCGATGGTCTTGGGAATACCGACCACCGTGAGGGGGTACCCCAGGCGCTGCGCGCTCAAGTGCAACTGGCGCACCGTATCCATCGAACCGTTGCCCCCGTTGTAGAGCAGCCAGCGCACCTCATGCGCCTCGAGCACGGCGAAAAGCCGCTCGTGCAGGGCCGGCGCTTCGTCGAACGGCGGCAGATCGAAACGGCAGGAGCCGAAAGTCCCGCCCGGCGTGCGCGAGATGCGCGCGAGCACAGAAGCATCGAGCGCGCCGGGCGCGACGAGATCTTCTTCGAGCACACCGAGGATGCCATGCCGTGCCGCGAGAAAGGGCACCCCCGATGCGGCGCAGGCGCGCATCACGCCCACGGCGCTCGCGTTGATCACCGCCGTCATTCCGCCCGATTGGGCGTAGAGGAGCGTGCTCATGGCGTGGGCAGCCCGAGCGCGCGCAGCCGCGGCAGTGCGAGCAACAAGGCCGAGAGCGTCTTGCCGTCGGTGATCTCACCGGCAAAGATCGCCTGCCACAGGCGCGGCAGCGGCCAGTGCAGCACCTCGAGGAATTCGCCGTGATCGAGACAACGGCGACCGGCACGCAGTCCGCGGGCGAGAAAGACGTGGATCACCTCGTCGGAATAGCCGACGCAGGGATGAAAATGCCCGATCGTTTCCCAGTACTCGGCCGTGTAGCCGGTTTCTTCCTCCAGCTCGCGGCGGGCACAATCGAGTGGCGGTTCGCCCGCGTCGAGCTTTCCTGCCGGCAGCTCGACGATGCTGCATCCCAGGGGGTAGCGGAACTGGCGCTCCAGCACCACTTCGCCGGCGTCGGTGAGCGCGATCATCGCCGCGGCGCCGGGATGGCGCAAGTATTCGCGCGTCGTCTCGTGCCCATCGGGCAGGCGCACGCGGTCGCGCAGCACGCGCAGGAAGACACCTTCCCATACCGTATCCGAGGCCTGCGTTACTTCGCGCAGAGGGTCGTCGGCCACAGACACGGAAAGCGTCCTCGCTCAGAAGGAAGTGAGGATGGCGTAGGCGCAGACCGACATCAATCCCTGCGGCATGAGGCCGGCCACCGCCAGGGTCAGGGCGTTGGCGGAAAGCAGCACGCGCGTCTCGCTGGAGGCGATGAGGGCCGTGCGATCCGTCGGCTCGTCGAAGTACATCACCTTGACCACCCGTAGGTAGTAATAGGCACCGATCACCGACATGATCACCGCGAGCACGGCAAGCCAGGTGTGCCCAGCGGCAACCACTGCCTCGAGCACGGCGAACTTGGCGAAGAAGCCGAGAAAGAAGGGGATGCCGGCCATGGAGAACATGACGAAGAGCATCATCGCCGCGAACCAGGGGCTACGGCGGTTGAGCCCTTTGAAATCGTCGATGTGCTCGGCCTCGAAGCCGGTGCGCGCGAGCAACAGCACCATGCCGAAGCTCGCCAGGCTCATGAGGGCGTAAGAAACGGCATAGAAGAGCGCCGAGCTGTAGGCATTGAAGGCAAGCTGGTGACTGCCGTCGGTAACGCCGGCGAGCAGGCCCAAGAGCACGAAGCCCATGTGGGAAATACCCGAGTAGGCGAGCATGCGCTTGATGTTGTTCTGGGCGATCGCGGCGAGGTTGCCGAGCACGATGGAGGCCACGGCGAGCAGCATCAGCATCGGCTGCCAGGTCTCCGCCAGCCCGAAGAATCCGCCGACGAGCAGCCGCAGAGCGAGCGCGAAGCCGGCGAGCTTGGGCGCCGAGGCGATGAGCAGCGTCACCGGCGTGGCGGCACCGTGATAGACGTCGGGCACCCACATGTGGAAAGGCACCACGCCGAACTTGAAGGCGATACCCGCCACGAGGAAGGCCACGCCGAACTTGAGCACCGTCTCGTCGCCCGCCCCCAGATAGACCGCCTGGGCCACCGTGCCCAAGTCGAGCGAGCCGGTGGCGCCATAGATCATGGACATGCCGTAGAGCAGCAGCCCCGAGGAGATCGCCCCCAGCACAAAGTACTTGATTGCCGCCTCGGAGCGCAGGCCGTTGTCGCGGTCGAAGGCGACGAGCGCATAGAGCGCGAGCGTCATCATCTCCAGGCCGAGGTAGAGCACGAGCAGGTTGTTCGCCGACACCAGAATCATCGCCCCCAGCATCGACAGCAGCATCAGCACGTAATACTCCGCTTTCTCCAGCCGCCGCTCGATGAGGTAGAGCCGTCCGTAGAGGAGCGAGGCGAACACCGACAGGTAGATGAAGAGCTTGAGCACCTGGCCGAGCCAATCCGAGACGTACATCGTACCGAAGGTGTAGCGCACCGTCGGCTCGGTCACCGAGAAGACCGTGATGAAGGCGGCGCCGATGACGGTGATCTGCGCCAGCGCATAGCCGAGCTCCCGGCTGATGCGGCGCAGGAACGTCCCCGCCACCATGACGACGAGCGCCATCACCGCCACGAAGATCTCGGCAGCCGCCAAGGAGAAGTCCGGTCGTTCGAATTCCATGTTCTATCCCGTCCCAGCGTAGAGGGCTTGACTCAGTGCAGTTTGCCGGCGGCCACGTGCCGCAGCAGTTCATCGACGGAGGCGTGCATCACGTCCAGGAGCGGCGCCGGATACACCCCGAGCAGCAGCACGAAGAACGCGAGCACCGCCAGCATCCAGAATTCGCGCGCTCCGATGTCCGTGAGCGCCGCCACGCGCTCGTTGGCCACCGGGCCGAAGACGACGCGCTTGTACATCCACAGCGAGTAGGCTGCGCCGAGGATGAGGGTGGTTGCGGCCACGAAACCGATCCAGAAGTTGGACTTCACCGCGGCGAGCGCCACCATGAATTCCCCGACGAAGCCGCTGGTGGCCGGCAACCCCGAGTTGGCCATGGCGAAGAGCAGGAAGAAGGCGGCGAACTTGGGCATGACGTTGACCACGCCGCCATAGTCGGCGATGCGCCGCGAGTGCATCCGGTCGTAGAGCACGCCGATGCACAGGAACATCGCCCCCGAGACGAAGCCGTGCGAGATCATCTGCACGATCGCCCCTTCCACGCCGAGCCGGTTGAAGACGAAAAAGCCCAGCGTGACGAAGCCCATGTGCGCGATCGAGGAATAGGCCACGAGCTTTTTCATGTCCTCCTGCACCAGGGCGACGAAGCCGATATAGACCACCGCGATCAAGGAAAGCGTCACGATCAGCCACTGAAAGCTCATGGACGCATCCGGTGCGATCGGCAGCGAGAAGCGCAGGAAACCGTAGGCTCCCAGTTTCAGCGCGATGGCCGCCAGCACCACCGAGCCGCCGGTGGGCGCCTCGACGTGCGCATCCGGCAGCCAGGTGTGCACCGGCCACATCGGTACCTTGACGGCGAAGGCCACGAGGAAAGCGAGGAAGAGCAGCTGCTGCGTGCGCAGGTCGAGCGGCAGGCGATGCCAGTCGAGGATCTCGAAGCTGCCGTTGGAGGCGTAGAAGAGATAGAGCAGCGCCACCAGCATCAGGAGCGACCCGGCGAGCGTGTAGAGGAAGAACTTGATCGCCGCGTAGACCCGGTTCGGCCCGCCCCAGATGCCGATGATGAGATACAGCGGAATGAGCGAAGCCTCGAAAAAGACGTAGAAGAGCACGGCATCCATCGCCGAGAAGATGCCGTTGATGATGCCGGACATGATGAGGAAGGCGGCCATGTACTGCGCCACGCGCTCCTGGATCACCTCCCAGCCGGCGATGACGACGATGAGCGTGATGAAGGAATTGAGCAGCACGAAGGGCATCGAGATGCCGTCCACGCCGAGGTGGTAGTGCACCGCGTAGCGCGGGATCCAGTCACGGATCTCGACGAACTGCAGCGCCGAGGTAGCCGCGTCGAACTCGAACCACAGCGGCAGCGTCACCGCAAAGCCGAGCGCCGCCGCGAAGAGGCTCGTCACCCGCGCCAGCGGCGCATTGCGGTCGTTGCCACCCACCGCGAGCACCAGCAGCCCTCCGAGGATCGGAATCCAGATCGCCAAGCTCAGTAAAGGAATTCCCGCCATGTCGCTCTTCCGTGTGCGCGTCGTCGTTGTATCGTGAAAACCGGGAATCGATCCCGCCTCAATGCCCGCGGTAGATGAACCAGAGCAGCACCACCATGCCGACGATCATCGCGAAGGCGTAATGGTAGAGCCGCCCCGTCTGCAGCGAGCGCGCCGAACCGGCGATCTCGCCCACCATCGCCGCCGAGCCGTTGACCACCGCCCCGTCGATGATGGTGCGATCGCCGATCTGCCACAGGAAGCGCCCGAGCAGCCGTGCCCCGCCGGCGAAGACCACCTCGTTGAAGCGGTCAAAGTAGTACTTGTTCTCCAGCAGCACGTAGATCGGGCGGAACGTGCGGGCGAAGAATTCCGGCACCTGCGGCCGCACCAGGTAGCAGAACCAGGCGAGCACCACGCCGGCGAGCGCGAGCCAGAAAGGCGCGGCCGTAAAGCCGTGCAGCGCCATCGCCAGCGGCCCGTGGAACTCCTCGGCGAGCTTCTCCATGGCCGGATGTCTCTCGGCGAGCACGCGGATGGCGTCGCCGAACCAGCCGCCGTAGAGCATGGGCTCGATCGTGAAGTAGCCGATCACCACCGAAGGGATGGCGAGCAGCACCAGCGGCACCGTCACCACCGGGGGCGACTCGTGCGGCTTCTCGCCCGGCGCGAGCCCGTGGTGTTCGTCGTGCCCGTGCGCTTCGTGCCCATGGTGCGCCTTGCCGAAGCGCTCTTTGCCGTGGAAGACGAGGAAGTACATGCGGAAGGTGTAGAAGGCCGTGACGAAGACGCCGGCGAGCACGCAGAAATAGGCGTACCCCGCGCCGAAGACGTTCGCCTCGGCCACCGCCTCGATGATGATGTCCTTGGAATAGAACCCGGAGAAGAAGGGCGTGCCGATGAGGGCGAGCGAGCCGATGAGCGCCGTGATCCAGGTGATGGGCATGTACTTGCGCAAGCCCCCCATGTTGCGCATGTCCTGGTCGTGGTGCATGCCGATGATGACCGAACCGGCGGCGAGGAAGAGGAGCGCCTTGAAGAAAGCGTGCGTCATGAGGTGGAACACCGCCGCCGAATAGGCCGATGCCCCCAGCGCCACCGTCATGTAGCCGAGCTGCGACAGAGTCGAATAGGCCACCACGCGCTTGATGTCATTCTGCACGATCCCGAGAAAACCCATGAAGAGCGCCGTGGTGGCGCCGATGATCAGCACGAAGGAGAGCGCCGTGTCGGAGAGCTCGAAGAGCGGCGACATGCGCGCCACCATAAAGATGCCGGCCGTGACCATGGTCGCGGCGTGGATGAGCGCCGAGATCGGCGTCGGACCTTCCATCGAATCCGGCAGCCACACGTGCAGCGGAACCTGGGCCGATTTGCCCATGGCGCCGACGAAGAGCGCGATGCAGATGGCGGTCACCAGCGGCCAGCCGGTGACCGTCTCGGTGAGCCCCGCCAGATGTTCGGCCTTGGCGAACACCTCGGTATAGTCGAGCGAGCCAGCGTAGGCCGCCACCAGCCCGATGCCCAGGAGGAACCCGAAGTCGCCGACGCGGTTGACGAGGAAAGCCTTGAGGTTGGCGTAGATGGCGCTGGGGCGTGTATACCAGAAACCGATCAGCAGGTACGACACCAGACCCACCGCTTCCCAGCCGAAGAAGAGCTGCAGGAAGTTGTTGGCCATCACCAGCATCAGCATCGAGAAGGTAAAGAGCGAGATATAGCTGAAAAAGCGCGTATAGCCCGGATCGTCCGCCATGTAGCCGATGGTGTAGATGTGCACCATCAGCGACACGAAGGTGACCACGAGCATCATCATCACCGTGAGGGGATCGATGAGAAAGCCCACCTGGAAGGAGAGCCCGTCGCTCGTGCCCCAGACATAGAGCGGCCCGTTGAAGGTATTGCCGGCCTTGACGTCGAAATAGATCGCCACCGAGGCGAGGAAGGCCACGAGCACCCCGAGGATGGTCACCGTGTGCGCCCCGCGGCGACCCACCCAGCGTCCGAAGAGCCCCGCGACGATGGAACCTGCCAGCGGCGCGAGCGGCACCAAGGGATAGAGCGTTTTCATTTCGTTCATCGCGCTCATCGGATCAACCCTTCAGTTGGTCGAGGTCATCGACGTGGATGGTGCGGCGGTTGCGGAACAGCACCACCAGGATCGCCAGCCCGATGGCGGACTCGGCCGCCGCCACCGTCAGGATGAAGAAGACAAAGATCTGGCCGTGGATATCGCCGAGATAGCGCGAGAAGGCAACGAAGTTCGTATTGACCGCCAGCAGCATCAGCTCGATGGCCATCAGCAGCACGATCAGGTTCTTGCGGTTGAGAAAGATCCCCACCACGCTGATCGCGAACAGGATCGCGCCGAACACCAGAAAATGGGACAAGGTCAGCATCATGTCTCCCCGCTCACTCTTTTTCCGCGGGCATGGAGATCACCCGCAGCCGATCGGCCGCCTTCACCTTCACCTGCTCGGCCGGATCGAGATAACGCGCGTCCTTGCGCTTGCGCAGCGTCAGGCTCACCGCGGCGACCATCGCCACCAGCAGCACCATGGCCGCGATTTCGAACGGATAGGCATAGACGGTATAGAGCACCCGTCCAATGTCGGCGGTGTTGCTCGCATCGGCCGGCAGGGGCACTGGCGCCGGCGCTTGGCGGAAGAAGTCGCCCGTGAGCACCAGCACCATCTCGACCACCAGCACCGCCGCCACCAGCAACCCCAGCGGCAGGTTGGACCAGAAACCCTCGCGCAGTCGGTCGATGTTGATGTCGAGCATCATCACGACGAAGAGGAAGAGCACCATCACGGCGCCCACATAGACGAGCACGAGCGCGATGGCCAGGAATTCCGCCTCGAGCAAGAGCCAGATCGCCGCCGAGGAGAAGAAGGCGAGCACCAGAAAGAGCGCGGCATGCACCGGGTTGCGCACCAGGATCACGCCCAGGGCCGCGGCCACCGCGATCGCGCCGAAGAGGTAGAACACGACGGTTTGGAATTCCATGGCCTGTCCTTTTCCCGTCTCAACGATACTTCGCGTCGGCCGCCCGGTCGGCGGCGATCTGCGCTTCGTACTTGTCGCCCACCGCCAGCAGCATCTGCTTGGTGTAATAGAGGTCGCCGCGCTGCTCGCCGTGGTACTCGAACACCCGCGTCTCGACGATGGCATCGACCGGGCAGGCCTCTTCGCAAAACCCGCAGAAGATGCACTTGGTCAGGTCGATGTCGTAGCGCGTGGTGCGGCGCGACCCGTCGGCGCGCGGCTCGGCCTCGATGGTGATGGCCATGGCCGGGCAGATCGCCTCGCACAGCTTGCAGGCGATGCAGCGCTCCTCGCCGTTGGGATAGCGGCGCAGCGCGTGCAATCCCCGGAAACGGGGGCTTTGCGGCGTGCGCTCTTCGGGATATTGCACCGTGATCTTGCGGGCGAAGAAGTGCCGCCCGGTCACGGCGAGCCCCTTGAAGAGCTCTTTCAGGAACAAGGTTCCGATCAGGTTGTGCGCGCCCATCGTATGATTCTCCTCAGCGCCAGATCGACAGCGGCGACAACATCCACACCGTCACCACGAACAGCCAGATCAAGGTGACCGGCACGAAGACCTTCCAACCCAAGCGCATGATCTGGTCGTAGCGGAACCGCGGGAAGGTGGCGCGGAACCACAGGAAAAGGAAGAGGAAGACCGCCGCCTTGATGACCAGCCAGTGCAGGCCG
The DNA here is from genome assembly GCF_001418245.1 of Tepidiphilus thermophilus. Lineage (NCBI taxonomy): Bacteria > Pseudomonadati > Pseudomonadota > Hydrogenophilia > Hydrogenophilales > Hydrogenophilaceae > Tepidiphilus > Tepidiphilus thermophilus. Next base: position 116,009 of record NZ_LIPU01000005.1, on the reverse strand, counting down.
TCGGGCAGGAATCCCACGGGGGAGAGCCAGCCGCCGAAGAAGAAGATCGAGGTGAGGAAAGAAACCAGGATCATGTTGGCGTATTCGGCGAGGAAGAAGAGCGCGAACGCCATCCCCGAATACTCCACCATGTGCCCGGCGACGATCTCGGATTCACCCTCGACCACGTCGAAGGGGGCGCGGTTCGTTTCGGCCACGCCCGAGATGAAGTACACCACCGCGAGCGGCAAGAGCGGCAGCCAGTTCCAGGAAAGGAATCCCAGACCCATCTGCGCGAATCGCCCCTGCGCCTGCGAATGGACGATGTCCTGGAAGTTGAGACTGCCGGCGATGAGCAGCACGCAGATGAGCGCGAAGCCCATCGCCACCTCGTAGGAGACCATCTGCGCCGAGGCGCGCATCGCCCCGAGGAAGGGGTACTTGGAGTTGGAGGCCCAGCCGGCGATGATGATGCCGTAGACCTCGAGCGAGGTGACCGCGAGCAGGAAGAGCACGCCGGCATCCATGTTCGCGATCCACATCCCTTCGCCATAGGGAATCGCCACCCAGGCAAGCAGAGCCGGCGTGAGTGCCATGATCGGCCCGATCACGTACAGCGCCTTGTTCGCCTGCGTGGGGAAGATCACTTCCTTGAAAAGGAGCTTCAGAGCATCGGCGATCGGCTGCAACCACCCCTTGGGACCGACGCGGTTCGGTCCGATGCGCACCTGCATGTAGCCGATGACCTTGCGCTCGGCGAAAGTGAGATAGGCCACGGCCAGCATGAGGGGGATGAGGAGCACGACGATCTTCAAGAGCACCCAGACCGTCGGCCAGGCCGGGCCGAACCAAGAGGCGAGGGTTTGCCAGGTCGATTCCATCATGCACGCTCCACGCTCAGCACCGCCCACGGCCTTCCCGCCTGGGCGAACACCCCATCCAGAGCCAGCAGTACGGCGCCCGGCGGCACGCTCGCGTCCAGCGCCGCCTCGGCCACACACCCGGCACCCACGGCGATCTGATCCCCCTCGGCTACCTTCAGCGCCTGCGCCGTATCCGGATGAATCCGCGCCAGACGCAGACGCCGCGCCTCGGCCGTCTGCTGCAGCGGCGGGGAACGGCGCACGATCGGATCACACGCGTAAGGATGTGCGAGCGGGATGCGCTCCAGCCCTTCGCCGGCAGGCCGCGTCGCGGCCAGGAAGCCGGAAGCGCCGCTGTGCGCGAGCCGCGCCTGCCAGCCTTCGGGCAGGGCCTCGGCCTTCACCTCTTCCGAGCTCTGCTGGACGAAGCCGGCGAATCCGAGCATCGCACCGATGGCGCGCAGCACCTTCCACCCCGGCCGGGTCTCCCCTTTGGGGCGCACCACGGCGGTGAAGGACTGCGCCATGCCGGCAAGATTGACGAAGGTGCCGGATGTTTCGGTGAAAGGCGCCACCGGCAGCAGCACGTCGGCACAGGCGCGCAGCGCCTCGCCGGCGTAGGGGGTGAGCGCCACCACGGTGCGCGCGCGCTCGAAGGCGTTGCGCGCCGCCGCCTGATTGGCGAAATCTTCCGGTTCGAGGTGCAGCAGCAGGTAGGCCCGGCGCGGCTGTTCAAGCGAAGCGAGCGCCGTCTCGGCCCCGATCGCCCCCACGAGCTGCGCCCCGACGGCATTCGCTCCGGCCGGCAGCCAACCCAGCGTCGCCCCCGTGAGCTGGGCGAGCCCGGATGCGAGCGATTCGATCGCCGCCGCATCCGGATGCGCCAGAGCGAGCGCTCCGAGCCAAATCGCCCGGCGCTCTCCCGAGAGCAGCTGTTGGGCGAGCGCCCGTTCGGCCTCGTTCGGCGCCGCGGCCGCCTCAGCCACGGCAGGCAGGGTCACGCCTTTTTCCTCGGCCACAGCGCGCACGATAGATGCGAGCCGCGCCACGAATTCGCTCGGCTTGACCACGAGGCGTGGCGCGACCGGCAGGCGCCAGTCGTCGGCGACGAAATCGAGCGCAGCCACCTTGAGCCTGCGTTTGGCCGCCTGGCGCACGCGATGCGCGAGCAGCGGTAGTTCCTGGTGCAGGGTCGAGCCGATCACGAAGAGGCGATCGAGCTCGGCGATAGCGGCATAATCCATGCCGAGCCAGGCGGCGGCCCCGCGGGCGGCGTCGGCTCTGGCATCCAGCCGATCGGGACGCGCATCGACCAGACCCACGCCCAACGCCTCACCCAAACGCTTGAGCAGATGGAGCTCTTCGACGGTAGCCATGGGATGGGCGAGGAAGGCCGCCTGCTGCGCTCCCTCTTCGTCGATGACGCTCTTGAGGCGATTGACCGCCACTTCGAGCGCGGTCGCCCAATCGACTTCGACCCATTGGCCGTCACGTTTGACGAGCGGGGTCGTGAGCCGGTCGGCCGCTTCGAGCCCGGGATAGGCAAACCGGTCGCGATCGGAGAGCCAGCATTCGTTGATGGCTTCCACTTCGAGCGGCAGCACGCGCTTGACCACGTCGTGGCGCGACTGCACGATCAGGTTCGAACCGAAACCGTCGTGCGGGCTCACCGAGCGGCGCCGGGTGAGTTCCCAGGTACGCGCGCGGTAGAGGAAGGGCTTGGAAGTCAGCGCACCGACCGGGCAGAGGTCGATGATGTTGCCCGAGAGTTCGGAGTCGATCGTGCGCCCGAGGAAGGGCATGATCTCGGCCCGCTCACCGCGGAACGCCTGCCCCATCTCCTGGTAGCCGCCGATCTCGTCGAGGAAGCGCACGCAGCGGGTGCAGTTGATGCAGCGCGTCATGAAGGTCTGCACCAGGGGCCCGAGATCCTTCTCGTGTACGACCCTTTTCTCTTCCTGATAACGGGAGGCGGTTTGTCCGTAACCGACGGCCAGATCCTGCAGCTGGCACTCACCGCCCTGGTCGCAGATCGGGCAGTCGAGGGGGTGGTTGATGAGGAGGAACTCCATCACCCCTTTCTGCGCCTTCACCGCCGCTGGCGAGTGCGTATATACCTTCATGCCGTTGGTGGCGGGCGTGGCGCAGGCCGGCAGCGGCTTGGGCGCCTTTTCCACCTGCACCAGGCACATGCGGCAGTTGGCGGCGATCGACAGTTTCTTGTGATAGCAGAAGTGCGGGATGTAGATGCCCAGCTTCTTCGCCGCATCCATCACGGTGCTGCCGTCGTCGACCTGGACCGGCTTCCCGTCGATTTCGAGTTCTAGCATGACGGCCCCACGTAGATTTCACTTCCCGCCCGCTGCACTTCGGGCGGCACCAGACACTGCTTGTGCTCGATGTGATATTCGAATTCGCTGCGGAAGTGCTTGATGAAGCTCTGCACCGGCATCGAGGCCGCATCGCCCAGGGCGCAGATGGTGCGCCCCATGATGTTGCCGGTGACCGATTCGAGCAGCGCGAGATCTTCGGGCCGTCCCTGCCCGTGCTCGATGCGATGCACGACGCGGTAGAGCCAGCCGGTGCCCTCGCGGCAAGGGGTGCATTGCCCGCAGGATTCTTCGAAATAGAAGTAGGAGAGGCGCTCCAGGGCCTTGACCATGCAGGTGGTCTCGTCCATCACGATCACCGCGCCCGAACCGAGCATGGAACCGGCCTTGGCGATGGAATCGTAGTCCATCGTGCATTGCATCATGATCTCGGCCGGCAGCACCGGGGCCGAAGAGCCGCCGGGAATCACCGCCTTGAGCTTGCGCCCCCCGCGCACGCCGCCGGCCATCTCCAGCAGCTCGGCAAAGGGGGTGCCCAGAGGCACCTCGTAGTTGCCGGGACGATTGACGTGACCGGACACGGAGAAGATCTTCGTGCCGCCGTTGTTGGGCTTGCCGAGGTTGAGGAAGGCTTCGCCGCCCATCTGCAGGATGAAAGGCACGGAGGCGAAGGTCTCGGTGTTGTTGATGGTGGTGGGCTTGCCGTAGAGGCCGAAACTCGCCGGGAAAGGCGGCTTGAAGCGCGGCTGCCCCTTCTTGCCTTCGATCGACTCGAGCAGCGCCGTTTCCTCGCCGCAGATGTAGGCGCCATAGCCATGATGCGCGTAGAGGTCGAAGGAGAAATCGCTGCCGAGGATATTCTCGCCGAGGTACCCCGCGGCGCGGGCTTCCTCGAGCGCCTCTTCGAAGCGCAGATAGACTTCGAAGATTTCACCGTGGATGTAGTTGTAGCCGCGCCGGCACCCCATGGCATAACCGGCGATGATCATGCCCTCGATGACGGCGTGCGGGTTGTAGCGCAGGATGTCGCGATCCTTGAAAGTGCCCGGCTCGCCCTCGTCGGAGTTGCATACGACGTACTTCTCGCCAGGAAATTGCCGCGGCATGAAGCTCCACTTCAGGCCGGTGGGGAAGCCCGCACCGCCGCGGCCGCGCAACCCCGAAGCCTTGACTTCCTGGATCACCTGCTCCGGCGGCACGTTCTCCGCCAGGAGCCGACGCAGGGCCGAGTAGCCGCCGCGCGCTTCGTAGTCTTTTAGCCGCCAGGTGCGGTCGCCGTCGAGTCCTTTGAGGATCAGTCCTTGCGCGCTCATTTGGCCCTCAGCTGCTCGATGAGCTGGTCGATCTTTTCCTTCGTCATCCAGCTGCACATGTGGTGGTTGTTGACGAGCATCACCGGAGCGTCGCCGCAGGCCCCCATGCACTCGCCTTCCTTGAGCGTGAAGAGACCGTCGGGCGTGGTCTCGCCGAAGTCGATGCCGAGCTTCTGCTTGAGGTATTCGGCGGCATGGACTCCGCCCGAGAGGGCGCACGGCAGGTTGGTGCACACGGTGATCTTGTGCTTGCCCACCGGTTCGAGATCGTACATGTTGTAGAAGCTCGCGACCTCATAGGCGGCTACCGGCGGGATCTCGAGATAGTTGGCGACGAATTCGATCGTCTCCGGGGCGAGCCACCCCTTCTCTTCCTGCGCGATGCGCAGTGCCGCCATCACTGCCGAACGCTTCTGGCCCTCGGGATACTTGGCGATTTCGCGATCGATGCTCGCGAGCGACTCTTGACTCAGCATGGTCGTGCGTTCTCCCCGTCTCAGCGGTCGATTTCGCCGAAGACGATGTCCATGGTCCCGATGATCGCCACCACGTCGGCGACGAGATGGCCCCGCGCCATGCGGTCCATCGCCGACAGATGCGCGAAACCCGGCGCGCGCAGCTTGACGCGGTAGGGCTTGTTGGCACCGTCGGAGACGGCATAGACGCCGAATTCGCCTTTGGGATGCTCGACCGCAGCATAGACCTCACCCGGCGGCACGTGGATGCCCTCGGTCATCAGCTTGAAGTGGTGGATGAGCTCTTCCATCCCTTCCTTCATCTTGGCCCGCGGCGGCGGGGCCACCTTGTGGTTGTCGGTGATCACCGGGCCCGGGTTCTTGCGCAGCCAGTCGATGCACTGCTTGATGATGCGGTTCGATTGGCGCATCTCTTCCATGCGCACCAGGTAGCGGTCGTAGCAGTCGCCGTTGGTGCCCACGGGAACGTCGAATTCGAGCTGGTCGTAGACCTCGTAGGGCTGCTTCTTGCGCAGGTCCCAGGCCACGCCGGAGCCGCGCAGCATGGGTCCGGTGAAGCCCCAGGCGAGCGCCTGTTCGGGCGAGACGACGCCGATGCCGACGGTGCGCTGCTTCCAGATGCGGTTGTCGGTGAGCAGCTCGTGGTAATCGTCGAGGTACTTGGGGAAGCGCTCGGTAAAATCTTCGAGGAAGTCGAGCAACGACCCCTCGCGGTTGCGGTTGAGCTCGCGTACCCGCTTCTCGTCCTTGACTTTGCTCACCTGGTACTTCGGCATCTGGTCGGGAAGGTCGCGATAGACGCCGCCCGGCCGGTAATAGGCCGCGTGCATGCGCGCACCGGAGACCGCCTCGTACGCATCCATGAGGTCTTCGCGCTCGCGGAAGGTGTAGAGCACCATGGTCATGGCGCCGATGTCGAGCGCGTGCGTGCCGATGTTGAGCAGGTGGTTGAGGATGCGCGTGATCTCGTCGAACATCACCCGGATGTACTGGGCGCGGATCGGCACCTCGATGCCGAGCAGCCGTTCGATGGCCATGCAGTAGGCATGCTCGTTGCACATCATCGAGACGTAGTCCAGCCGGTCCATGTAGGGGACCGATTGCACCCAGGTGCGCGTTTCGGCAAGTTTCTCGGTGCCGCGGTGCAGCAGCCCGATGTGTGGATCGGCGCGTTCGACCACCTCGCCGTCGAGCTCGAGAATGAGCCGCAGCACGCCGTGGGCCGAGGGGTGCTGCGGACCGAAGTTGATCGTGTAGTTGCGGATCTCAGCCATGGTCGACGTCCCCGTAGTGGGCTTCGCGCACGATGCGCGGCGCGTTGACGCGCGGCTCGATCGTGACGGGTTGGTAGATCACACGGCGCAAATGGGGGTCGTAGCGCATCTCGACGTGACCGCTCACCGGAAAATCCTTGCGCAGCGGATGCCCCACGAAGCCGTAATCGGTGAGAATGCGCCGCAAGTCGGGGTGCCCCTCGAAGAGGATGCCGAAGAGGTCGAACGCCTCGCGCTCGTACCAGTCGACGCTGGGCCAGACCTCGATCAGCGAAGGGAGCATGGGAAATTCGTCGTCTTCGGCGAAGGTCTTGAGGCGCAGGCGCACGTTGTGCTGCAACGACAGCAGGTGCACGGCCACGGCGAAGCGCGGGCCAGGCCACGGGCGATTGCCGTAGCCGGAATAATCCAGACCGGAGAGGTCGATGAGCTGCTCGAAAGCCAGATCGGGATGATCGCGCAGCAGCTCGGCCACCACGGGATAGTCGGCGGCGCTCACCCGCAGCGTGACCTCGCCGCGATCGACGAGCACCTCGAGCGCCTTCTCGCCGAGCACCTCCTGCAGGGTTTGCGCCAAACGTTCGATGCGACTCATGGGCAGGATCTCCGGGACTTCAGCGCGCGATGGTCGAGGTGCGCTTGATCTTGTTCTGCAGCTGTATGATGCCGTAGAGCAGCGCCTCGGCCGTAGGCGGGCAGCCAGGCACATAAACGTCTACCGGCACGATGCGGTCGCAACCGCGCACCACCGAGTAGGAGTAATGATAGTAGCCGCCGCCGTTGGCGCACGAGCCCATGGAGATCACCCAGCGCGGCTCGGGCATCTGGTCGTAGACCTTGCGCAGGGCCGGAGCCATCTTGTTGCACAGGGTGCCGGCGACGATCATCACGTCGGATTGGCGCGGGCTGGGACGAAAGACGACGCCAAAGCGGTCGAGATCGTAGCGTGCGCAGCCGGCGTGGATCATCTCCACCGCGCAGCAGGCCAGCCCGAAGGTCATGGGCCACAGCGAGCCGGTACGGGTCCAGTTGATGATCGTATCGAGCGAGGTGGTGAGAAAGCCCTCGCGCATGACCCCTTCGATGCTCATCGTTTCACTCCCAGTCGAGCGCGCCGTTCTTCCACTCGACGACGTAGCCGATCACCAGCACCGCCAAGAAAATCATGACGGTACCGAACACATAGAGCGCGTGCGTCCCCTCGGCGATCATCTCTTTGAAGACCACCGCCCAAGGGAAGAGGAAGGCGATTTCGAGATCGAACAGGATGAAGAGGATCGCAATCAGGTAGTAGCGGACGTCGAAGCGGATGCGCGCATCCTCGAAAGGCTCGAAGCCGCACTCATAGGGCGAGAGTTTTTCCGGATCGGGCCGCCGCGGGCCGAGCAACCAGCCGAGCAAAACCGGCGCCATGCTAAAGAGCAGCGCGACCACGAAAAACACGAACACCGGAAAGTAATTCTCGATCATGATCACCTCTCGGCTGCTCCGCTCGTCGGGAATACGGCCTCATGATAGCGCAAAACCTGCCGCTCTTCAGAGCCCAGACGAACGAAACCCGGCGTTGTCGTTGTTATTTATTTATCATAGATTCGACGAAAAAAAAGCAGCGGTTTCGGCTGCTTTTCCTGGTGCCGACGGTGAGACTCGAACTCACACGGCTTGCGCCACCACCCCCTCAAGATGGCGTGTCTACCAATTCCACCACGTCGGCTTGCGTAGTTCGCGAATTATAGCGGAAGCCCGCGTTTTTGCAAGCGCTCTTTTACTGCGGCACGGCCGGCGCCTGAGAAGGCGCAGGGGCCGACGACTGCGGCGCCGGTTCGGCGGGAGCGCTTTGCATGATGCTCCCCTGCCCTTCGACGCGGCGATGGCTTGCGAGGTAGGTGAGCGTCAAGCTCGTGAGAAAGAAGAGCGTGGCGAGCACCGCCGTGGTGCGGCTGAGGAAATTCGCTCCGCCGCTTGCGCCGAAGAGACTCGCCGAAGAGCCTCCGCCAAAGGCCGCGCCCGCATCGGCCCCCTTGCCCCGCTGCAACAGCACCAGCACGATGAGTGCGACGGCGATGATGACGTGGATCGTCAAGACGACGGAAAACCAGAGTCCAGACATGATTCGTTTCCTTATCCTCGAGCCACCGCGGAACCGGCCGCGGCAACGATGGCAATGAATTCCTCAACAACGCGCGAAGCCGCCCCGACGAGCGCGCCATCGCACCCCGGCACGGCGAAAACCCCTTGGGCGTTGTCCGCCTTGACGCTGCCCCCATAGAGGATCACGACCTCTTCGGCCGGCACCCCGAGCGCCATGAGCCGCTCACGCAAGAAGGCGTGCGCCTCGGCGATGTCGGCCGGCGCGGCCACACGTCCCGTGCCGATCGCCCAGACCGGCTCGTAGGCAAACCAGGCGCGGGAAAGTTTCTCGGGACCGAGCCGGGCGGCGAGCGCCGCCACCTGCCGGCCGAGCGTCTCGCGCCATCCGCCTGCCTCGCGCTCGGCGAGCGTCTCGCCGACGCAGACCACGGGCCGGACGTTTGCCGCCAACAAACGATCGATTTTATCAGCAATCCGTTCGTCCGTCTCGGCAAAAAGCTGACGCCGCTCCGAATGTCCCACGAGGGCGTAGCGACAGCCGAATTCGGCAAGCATTCCGGCGTGCACTTCTCCGGTATAGGCCCCGGCGCCAAAGGGGCTGACGTTCTGCGCCCCCCAGCCGATCGCCGTGCCCTCCAGCACCGCCCTCGCCTGGGTAAGAAAAGGAAAGGGGACACAGACGCCGACCTCGACGCCGGCCGCCGGCGGATGGGCGGCCAGCGCGGCGAGCAGGACGGCGTTGCTCGCCGTATCCCCCAAGGACTTCCAGTTGCCGAGCACGATCTTCTTCATGGGTTCGCCCCCGAGCGCATCGATGCGTTTTCCGCGACGAGCGAGGCTTCGACCGCGGCGGCGAGGTCCTCGGCCCAGCGCCGTACGAGCGCGGCGTCGCGCCCTTCCACCATCACGCGCAACAGCGGCTCGGTGCCGGACGGGCGCAATAAAATCCGTCCCTCCTGCGCAAGATCGGCCTGGGCGGCGCGGCAGGCCTCCACCACCGTCGGTTGTGCCTGCCAATCGTAGCCGCGCGGCACCGGAACGTTGCGCAAGACCTGGGGATAGCGCACGAGATCGGCGCAGGCCTGCGCCAAGGTCTCGCCCCGGCGCCGCAGGGCGGCGAGCACCTGCAGGGCGCTCACGATGCCGTCCCCCGTGGTATGGACCTCGCGGCACAGCAGGTGCCCCGAATTTTCGCCGCCATAGCTCCAGCCCCGCTCGCGCAGCGCCTCGGCGACGTAGCGATCACCCACCTTGGCGCGCACGAGTTTCACGCCGAGCCGCTGCAAGGCGTGCTCCAGCCCCAGATTCGACATAAGCGTACCGACCACGCCTTCGATGGATCCCCCGGAGAGCACCCGATCGCGCACGATCACGTAGAGGAGCTCGTCGCCGTCATAGAGGCGGCCCTCGGCATCGGCCATGATCACCCGGTCTCCGTCGCCGTCGAGGGCGATGCCCAGATCCGCCTCGTGCGTGCGGACCATGGCCTGCAGGTATTCGGGATGCGTCGCCCCGACGCCTTCGTTGATGTTGAAGCCGTTGGGCTGGTTGGCGAGCGCCACCACCTCGGCGCCCAGTTCGTGGAATACCGCCGGAGCCACCTGATAGGCCGCGCCATGGGCACAATCGAGCACCAGCCTCAGCCCTTCGAGCGACATCGAAGCGGGGAACGTGCTCTTGCAGAACTCGATGTAGCGGCCGGCGGCATCGTCCAGCCGGCGGGCGCGGCCCAGCTCGTGCGCCTCACGGCAGACGAGCGGTGCCTCGAGCGCCGCCTCGATCTCGGCTTCCAGCGCATCGGGCAGTTTCTCGCCGTCGGGGCCGAAAAACTTGATGCCATTGTCGGGATAGGGATTGTGCGAAGCGCTCACGACCACGCCGGCTTCCAGCCGCAGGGCGCGGGTGAGATAGGCCACCCCCGGCGTCGGCAAAGGACCACACAGCACCACGTCGACGCCGGCTGCCGACAAACCGGCCTCCAGTGCCGACTCGATCATGTAGCCGGAGATGCGCGTATCCTTGCCGATGAGCACTGCGGGGCGCTTGGCAGCACCGCGTGATTGCCGCGCGAGCACCCGCCCGGCGGCATGGCCCAACTTCAAGATGAAATCCGGCGACATCAGCGGCTCGCCGACGCGGCCGCGAATGCCATCCGTACCGAAATAACGACCCATCCTTACCCCCGGATGACAGAGGGTGCGAATTGTCGCATGAAATCAGACGGCAAGGTTCAGGCCAGCGCCCCGTCTGCGGCGACCGGCCCCAGGGCGCGCAGGATCTCGCGGGCATCGACCGTAGCCGCCACGTCGTGCACCCGCACGATGGAGGCGCCGTTCGCCCACGCGAGCACGGCGGCCGCGAGGCTGCCGGCGAGCCGCTCGCCCACAGGCCGCCCCGTGATCTGCCCGATCATGGTTTTGCGCGACACGCCCACCAAGAGCGGCTGGTGCGCCGCCAGCCGCGGCAAGGCGCGAAAGAGCGCCGCGTTGTGCGCGAGCGTCTTGCCGAAGCCGAAACCCGGATCCCACAGGATGCGCTCGCGCGCAACGCCCGCCGCACATAGCGCCGCCGTGCGCTGCGCGAGGAATGTCTCCACCTCCGCAACCACATCTTCATAGGCAGGAGACTGCTGCATGGTGCGCGGCTCGCCTTTCATGTGCATGACGCACAGGGCGCAGTCGCTGCCGGCCACCGCCTCGATGGCGCCGGGCAGGCGGAATCCGGCCACGTCGTTGATGAGATCGGCCCCGGCGCGCAGCACTTCACGCATCACTTCGGGCTTCATCGTATCGACCGACAGCGGCACCGGCGCCCCGCGCAGGGCTTCCAGCACCGGCAGCAAGCGTTCGAGCTCCCGCTCGGCCGGCACCGGCTCGGCCCCGGGGCGTGTCGACTCCGCCCCGAGATCGAGCAGATCGACTCCCGCCGCGATGAAGGCTTCGGCCTGGCGCAGCGCGCGGTCGTGCTGCGCCCCGAGCCCGTCGCCGGAGAAGGAATCCTCGGTGAGGTTGACGATGCCCATCACTTTCGGCTCGGAGAGATCGAGCCGAAAGCGTCCAGCCTGCAGCCACCGCATCACAGCGCCGGTTCGGGAGAGTCGGGCGCCGCTCCGGGCCGGGGCTCGCTCGCCCGCCCTGGCGAAGAGCCACTGCGGCGTGGCGCACCGCCATTGCCTTGATCCTTGGGCGGACGGGGCGGGCGACCGGCCATGATGTCGTCGATCTGCTCGGCGTCCAGCGTCTCGTATTCGAGCAGGGCCTGGGCGAGCGCCTCGACCTTGTCGCGGTTCTCCTCGATGAGGCGCCGCGCCAGCGCGTACTGCGCGTCGATGATGCGCCGGATCTCGGCGTCGACCTTCTGCATGGTCGCCTCGGAGACGTTGCGGTGCGTGGTCACCGAGCGGCCCAGGAAGATCTCGCCCTCCTCTTCACCATAGACCATCGGGCCGAGCACGTCGGACATGCCCCACTGCGTGACCATCTTGCGCGCGATGTCGGTGGCGCGCTGAAAGTCGTTGGAGGCGCCGGTAGTCATTTGGTGCATGAAGATCTCTTCGCAGATGCGCCCGCCGAAGAGCACGGCGATGGTCTGCAGCAGCCGTTCCCGGTCCTGGCTGTAGCGGTCGCCCTCGGGCAGCTGCATGGTCACGCCCAGGGCGCGACCGCGCGGGATGATGGTGACTTTATGCACGGGGTCGGTCTTGTCGAGGAGCTTGGCCACCACCACGTGCCCGGCTTCGTGATAGGCCGTGTTGCGCCGTTCTTCGTCGGACATGATGAGCGAGCGCCGCTCGGCCCCCATCATGATCTTGTCCTTGGCCCGTTCGAAGTCGTCCATATCCACCAGGCGCTTGTTGCTGCGCGCGGCGAAGAGCGCCGCCTCGTTGACGAGGTTGGCGAGATCCGCGCCGGAGAAGCCGGGGGTGCCGCGCGCAAGGATGGAGACGTCGACATCGGGCGCGATCGGCACTTTGCGCATGTGCACCTTGAGGATCTGCTCGCGGCCGCGCACGTCGGGCAGCGACACCACCACCTGCCGGTCGAAGCGCCCCGGGCGCAGCAGCGCCGGGTCGAGCACGTCGGGACGGTTGGTGGCGGCAATCACGATGATGCCGCTCGCGCCTTCGAAGCCGTCCATCTCGACGAGCAGCTGGTTGAGCGTCTGCTCGCGCTCGTCGTTGCCGCCGCCCAGCCCGGCGCCACGCTGGCGGCCCACGGCGTCGATCTCGTCGATGAAGATGATGCAGGGAGCGTGCTTCTTCGCCTGCTCGAACATGTCGCGCACACGCGCCGCGCCCACGCCCACGAACATCTCGACGAAATCCGAACCCGAGATGCTGAAGAACGGCACCTTGGCCTCGCCGGCGATCGCCTTGGCGAGCAGCGTCTTGCCCGTACCCGGGGGGCCCACCATGAGCACGCCTTTGGGGATGCGCCCGCCCAGATTCTGGAAACGGGAGGGATCGCGCAGGAAATCGACGAGTTCCTGCACTTCTTCCTTGGCCTCGTCGCAGCCAGCGACGTCGGCAAAAGTGACCGTGTTGCTCGACTCGTCAAGCAGACGCGCGCGCGACTTGCCGAAGGAGAAGGCCCCGCCTTTGCCCCCGCCCTGCATCTGGCGCATGAAGAAGACCCACACGCCGATGAGCAACAGCATGGGGAACCAGGACACGAGGATGTTGGTGAGCAGCGACGGGCCCTCGTCCGGCTTGGTCGCCGAGATGCGCACCCCCGCCTTCATGAGGTCGGAGACCATCCAGATATCCTGAACCCCCGGCGTATAGACGGTGATCTGGCGCCCATCGACGGTGAGCGCCTTGACCACGCGCCCATCGATGACCGCCTTGGTGATGCGCCCGGACTTCGCCTCCTCCATGAACTGGGAGTACTCCATGGTGTTGGCGGCGACGGGGCGCTGATCGTTGAACTGGTTGAACACCGTCATCAGCACCATGCCGATGACGATCCAGATCGCGAGGTTCTTGACGACGTTGTTCAAGGGGCGGACTCCTGGTGATGCTACCGATATCGTTTCAGAGCCCATTCTAGAGCCGTTTGTTCCGCACGCCAATAGGACTCACGATCGAAAAAAACGATCGCGACGACGGGATCAGGCAATCACGCGCCGCGATCGTTTCGGCAAAGCCGCTCAGCGGGGACGAGGTCCTCCGCCTTTCGGCCCTTTACCCCAGCGCAGGAACTCGCGATCGAACACGTCGCGCTGCGCGTCGTCGAGCTGGGTGTAGAACTTCTGCACCGCCTCGCGCAGACTGCGCACCGCCTCCAGGTGCGCCGAGAGCATCTCTTCGCGCTGCTGTAGCCGCCCCAGCGCCGTCACGGCGCGCGAGTCCTCCTGATCCCAGCGGTAGGAGAAGAACTGCTCGCGGTGCTTGTCCCAGGCAGCGACGAATTCTTCCCATGCAGCACGCTGCTCGGGGCGCAGATTCAGCAAGCCCTCGAGACGCTTGACCTCGGCCTCGTGGCGCTGCTGCATGCGTTCACGCCATTGCTCCGGCGTCATCTGCTGGCGCGCTGCCGGCCCGGCGCCCGGGCCGGCAGGGCCCATCGGCGCGGGCCCGGGGCCCATCGGCTGGGCAAACCCCGATGCCGCCGCACCGGCCAGTGCCAGCGCGAGCACCCCTTGACGCCAGCGGCGGGCACCCCCTTTCTTTATAGTCGCAGATTGCGTCGTTGCGTTCATCGTCATCTCTCCTTGCGTTCCGTCCCATAGCGGACGAGGTCATTACAGCACACCGACGAGGCGTTTTCCCCTCATCAGGGTTGCGGCGTGTAACGTTTGTTTTCGCCGACGATCGCGCATTTTTCCTTTCGCCGGGGCTGCGCCATAATGGAAGCGACATCTTCCTTGAGGTGGGACGTCGCGATGGAAACCCCTTATCATCTCGTTCTGGTCGACGACGACCACGAATTCCGCCGGCTGCTGGCCGAAGATCTGCGGCGGCGAGGATTCTCGGTCGATGCGGTGGCCGATGCCGCGGCGCTCGACGGGGTGCTGGCGCAACGGCTGCCCGATCTCATCGTGCTCGACTGGATGTTGCCCGGAGAAGACGGCCCCAGCATACTGCGCCGGCTGCGGGCCACCCCCCGCACCCAGGCGGTACCGGTGCTGATGCTCACCGCGCGCAGCGACGATTTCGACCGCGTCTTCGGCCTGGAGGTCGGCGCCGACGACTACCTGACCAAACCCTTCCTGCCGCGTGAGCTGGAAGCGCGCATCAAGGCCATCCTGCGCCGCACGCGCGGCACCGGTGCGCAACCCTCGCTCGCGCCGCGCCGCTGGCGCATCGGCCCGGTCGAATTCGACACCGTGGCCCGCACCCTTCTCTTGCCCGACGGCACGTCGCAGCCGCTCACCGGCAGCGAGTTCGCCCTCTTGTCGCTCTTCGTGCAGCATCCCAATGAAGTGCTCACGCGCGACTACCTCATGCGCGCCACGCGCGGGCGCAGCGCCGACGTGTTCGACCGCGCCATCGACATCGCCGTGAGTCGGCTGCGCGCCAAGCTCGATGCCGACCCGCAGGCGCCGCGCGCGATCCGCGCGGTGCGCGGTCAAGGGTACGTGCTCGCCGCGCCGGTCGACGTGCTCGAATGAACCACCAGGCGCCGCTGATGAACCAAGCGCCGCTGGCTTCCTTCGGCCGGCGTCTGAGCACGCGGCTCGCGTGGGTGGTGAGCGCCGCCGTCGTCACCCTCTTCGCCCTCACGCTGACCCTGCTCGCGCATCACGGCCGTGCCGCGGCCGAGGCGAGGCTGCAGCGCGACGCAGCCCAGGCGCTCGCGCGCGCCGTGACGGTGATGGAGGCCCTGCCCCTGAGCGAACGACTGCAGGCGGCGCAGCCATGGGGGTTCGCGCCGCTCATCGTCGCACCGGCCGCGCCGCCGCTCCAAGCCCGATTCCAACCGCTGCCACCATCCTGGCAAGAGGTGTTCGCCGAATTCCTCGCGCTGGAAGAGCTCACGTTCTGGGAGATCGACAGCGATACCGGGCCCCGCCCAGGCATCACGGTCGTGCTCGCCGACGGCACCCCTCTGAGCGCAATGCTGCCCTCGGCGCCGCACCAACCGCCGCCCGGACTCCCCTGGCGCATCGTCGCTGCGCTCGCGCTCGCCGGGCTCGGCACCTGGCTCATTGCCCTGTGGGCTTTGCGTCGCGTCACTGCGCCACTGGAGCGGCTCATCCATGCGCTCGAGACGTTTACGCCCGAGTCCCCAGCCGCGGTCTTGCCCGAACACGGCCCCTACGAGGTAATGCTCACCGCCCGCACGCTCAACGCCTTGCAGGAACGGCTCGAGCGGCTGCTCGCCGCGCGCACGGCCCTGCTTGCCGGCATCGCGCACGACCTGCGCACGCCGCTGGCGCGCATCCGCCTGCGCCTGGAATCGCTGCCCGAAGACGAGACCCGCGCCGGCATCGAACGCGACCTCAGCGAAATGCAGCGTCTCATCGAACTCAGCCTCGACTATGCCCGCAGCCTCACTCCCCGCCTCGAATACCAGGACGTGGACCTCGTCGCCTTCACCGCCGATCTGCTCGACCTCTATCACGAAGGGGGCGCCGAGATCGAGGCCGACTTGCCCGCCTCGGCGCTGACGGCGCACCTCGATCCGACCGCGCTCGGACGCATCCTCGCCAACCTGCTCGACAATGCCCTGCGCTACGGGACGCAGGCCAAGCTGCGCTTACGGCCCCTTGCCGGCGGATGCTGCGAATTCATCGTCGAAGACGACGGACCGGGCATTCCGCCCGAGGCGCGCGAGGCTGTGCTCGAACCTTTCGTGCGGCTGGAACCTTCGCGCAACCCCGACACCGGCGGCAGCGGCCTGGGATTGTCGATCGCGGCCAACCTCGCCCGCGCCCTGCATGGCCGCCTATCCCTGGAGGCAGCGCAACCGCACGGGTTGAGGGCGGTCTTGCGCTTGCCCTTGCGCCCGGATGCGACTTGCAGCGGCGGCACTGTGCCGCTATAGTGTGAAACGACCTTTCCGCCCGCAGGGAGCCCGCCGCCGTGATCACCATCGAAGTACGCGACGACTTCATTTCCGCCGCCGTCTTCGGCGAATTCACGCTCGAGGATTTCAAGGAATTCGAGGATGCGGTCGAATACCGCAACCGTTTCGGCGGTCCGGTCGACGTGCTGCTCGACCTGCGCGGCATGCTGGGGTTCACGATCGATGCCGCGTGGGAGGAATTCCGCTTCGCCCGTCAGCATCCGAGCGACTTTCGCCGCATCGCCATCGTGGCCGAAGACGATTGGCTCGCCCTGCTCACCTGGCTCGAGAGCCTTTTCCTCGAAGCGGAGATCAAGGTGTTCGATTCCGAGGAAGAGGCGCTTTCCTGGCTCAAGGAAGGGCGAAATGAACGCGGTAATCCATGAGTCCTTCGCCCATCTCGTCTCTACCCGCACGCTCGCCGAACACCTGGACGATCCTTCCTGGCGGGTGATCGACTGCCGGCACGATCTCAGCGATCCGGCGCTCGGGCGTCGGGCTTGGATGGAAGCCCATATCCCCGGAGCGATCTTCTGGCATCTGGACGAAGATCTCTCCAGCCCGCGCACCGGCACGAACGGCCGCCATCCGTTGCCGCCGTACGGCGACTTCGTTCGTTTCGTGGGGGCGTGCGGCCTCACGCCCGAGACGCAGGTCGTGGTCTACGATGACGATGGGGGGATGTTCGCGGCGCGCGCCTGGTGGATGCTGCGCTGGATCGGGCATCGGCGCGTGGCCGTGCTCGACGGCGGCTGGAACGCCTGGCGCAGCGACAACCTGCCGTTCGATCGCAGCGTTCGGCAAGCGGGGCCGTGCATCTACCCCGCCGCGCCCGAGCCGTGCATGCCCACCGTCACCACCGAAGAGCTCCTCGCCCAGCTCGGGAGCGGTCGCTTTCTCATCGTGGATGCCCGCAGTCCCGACCGCTATCGCGGCGAGAACGAGGCGCTCGACCCGGTCGCGGGGCACATCCCCGGCGCCGTCAACCGCTTCTATCGCCTCAACCTCGACGAGCACGGCCGATTCCGTCCGCCCGAGGTGCTGCGCGCCGAGTTCGCGGCCTTGCTTGCTGGCCGCGATCCGTCGGAAGTGGTGCATCAGTGCGGTTCCGGCGTCACCGCCTGCCACAACCTGCTGGCCATGGAATCGGCGGGGCTTTGCGGCTCGCGCCTCTACCCCGGCTCGTGGAGCGAGTGGTGCGCCGATGCGCGCCGACCCGTCGCCACCGGGCCCGAGCCTTGAGCCCTACTCCGGCACGTCGACCCGCACTACCTCCGGCAAAGCCCGCCCCAGGAATCGTTCGGCGATGGTCTGGAAACGCAGCGGCACGTCCGTGACGTAGAAGCGGTGCCGCGGCACGCTGCCGGCACCGGCGCGCAGACCCTCCGCACCATCGAGTACCCGCGCCGCCTGCTCGGCCGTGGTCACGGCCGAATCGACGATGCGCACCTGCGGTCCGGCGATGTCGGCGAGCACCGGCTTGAGCAAGGGATAATGGGTGCAGCCGAGCACGAGGGTGTCCACTCCTTCGGCGAGCACCGGCTTGAGGTACTCCTCGGCGGTGAGGCGCGTGACCGGATGGTCGAGCCAGCCTTCTTCCACCAGCGGCACGAAGAGGGCACAGGCTTGTGAATGCACCCGCACATCGCCGCGCAGCGCATGAATGCGAAGCGCATAGGTGTTGCTGTTGATGGTGGTCGGCGTACCGATCACGCCCACCGTGGCGTTGCGCGTGGCCGCCACCGCCGCCCGGGCGCCAGCCTCGATCACGTCGAGCACCGGCACGTTCGGTCCGGCGAGCGTGCGCACCACTTCCTGCGCCACCGCCGCCATGGTGTTGCACGCCACGATCAGCATCTTCACGTCCTGCGCGAGCAGGAAACGGGTGAGCTGGGCCGCGTAACGCGCGATGGTGTCCGGCGACTTGATCCCATAGGGCACGCGCGCCGTGTCGCCGAAATAGACGATGGATTCGAACGGTAGCCGCTCCATGAGCGCGCGCACCACGGTCAGGCCGCCCACGCCGGAATCGAACACCCCGATGGGGCGATCCGCCTTCGTCATCCTGTGCCTTCCCTGCAAAAGCGCGAGTGTAGCACCGCCCTTCAAGACACTCCATGCCGCGCGAGCGCCCAGGCGACATGCTCACGCACCAGGGCGGAGGGATGCTCGCGCCGTGCCATGAGCGCCGCCACCACCTCCGGACTCGTGGGGGCGTTGCCCAGGGCCACGGCCAGGTTGCGCAGCCACCGTTCCCAACCGATGCGCCGTATCGGACTGCCGGCGAACTTTTCCAGGAACTCGCCCTCGCTCCAAGCAAAGAGCGAAGTGAGCATCGGAGCATCCAGCCCGTGGCGCGGCGTGAATTCGGGCAGATCGACGCGCCGCGCGAAGCGGTTCCACGGGCAGACGAGCTGGCAATCGTCGCAGCCATAGATGCGGTTGCCGATCGCCGGACGCAGGACTTCGGGAATCGGCCCGGGATGCTCGATGGTCAAATAAGAGATACAGCGGCGCGCGTCCAGCCGGTACGGCGCCACGATCGCCCGCGTGGGGCACAGGTCGAGGCAGCGGGTGCATCGCCCGCAGTGGGCTTCGATCGGCGCGTCGACCGGCAGGGGCCAGTCGGTGAAGATCTCGCCGAGAAAGAAGAACGACCCTTCCTCGCGGTTCAATAAGAGCGTGTGCTTGCCGCGCCAGCCGAGCCCCGCGCGCTCGGCAAGGGCCACTTCCATCACCGGCGCCGAATCGACGAAGACCCGCCCCCGGTGCGGCCCCATCGCCTCCATGAACGCGACGAGCCGCGCCAAGCGCGCGCGCACCGCTTTGTGGTAATCCCGCCCCAGGGCATAGCGCGACACGTAGCCGAGCCCCGGGTCAGCGAGCACTTCCTGCGCCGGTGCCGCATCCGCCGGCCAATAGGGGAAGCGCAAAGAGATCACCCGTACCGTGCCCGGCACCAGTTCGGCGGGACGCGCGCGCAAAAGCCCGTGTCGGCGCATATAATCCATCTCACCGTGGAATCCGGCTTCCAGCCAGGCGAGCAGGCCCGCCTCGCACGCCGACAGGTCGGGCTCGACCACCCGCATCGCCGAAAACCCGAGCCTGGCCGCTGCTTCGGCGATCGCGCGTTTGCGCACCGCCCAGTCGATAGGTTCCACCGTCCGAGGCCTCTCATGTCCTTGCATCGCGAACTCCTTCTCCCCCTTGCCGACGAAGCCGCCACGGCGGCGCTCGCCCAGCGTCTCGCCCCCTGCCTCGCTCCCGGCTGGGTCATCCATCTCGTCGGCCCCCTTGGCGCCGGCAAGACCACCTTCGTGCGCGCAATGCTGCGCGCCCTGGGGCACACCGGCCCCGTCAAGAGCCCGACCTACGGACTCGTCGAACCGTACACCGTGTCCGGTTTGAACCTGTATCATTTCGATTTCTACCGCTTCGCGACGCCAGAGGAATTCTTCGGCGCCGGACTCGACGAATACTTCGACGGCACGGGCGTGTGCCTCGTCGAATGGCCGGAAAAAGCCGCACCGCACACGCCGGCGCCGGATCTGACGCTCGCGCTCGCGCCGCGTCCCGACGGCAGCCGCGAAGCCCGACTCACCGCTTCGACCCCGAGGGCCAGCGAATGCCTCGACCGTCTCGCCCCATCGCGCTGACCGATACCGTCACGCCCCGCAGGCGGCGCTTTCTCGGCCAGGCGGGTGCGCTGCTTGCCGCCTTCACCCTCACGCCCCGCTTGGGCTGGGCGCAGGGAGCGGCCTTCGTCGCCGTGCGCGCCTGGCCGGCCGAAGACTATACGCGAATCACGCTGGAGGCGAACCAGCCGCTGCATTTCGAATACCAGTTCGTCCCCGATCCCGACCGCCTGGTGATCGACCTGCCGGGCATGAGCCTCGACGAAGTCCTCAAGAGCCTGCCGGGCAAGATCTCGGCCGAGGACCCCTACATCCAAGGCGTACGGGTGGGTCAGTTCCGTCCCGACGTCGTGCGGGTAGTCATCGACCTCAAGCAGAAAGCCGAACCCCAGATCTTCACCCTGGATCCGGTGGCGCAGTACCGCCATCGCCTGGTGATCGACGTCTACCCCAAAACGCCGCGCGATCCGATCCAAGCGCTGCTTGCCGAACTCGGCAACAAGCATGGGGCCTCATCGACGGCCGGCACCCCCCAGCTGAGCGAGACCCCCGACCTTCCCCCTGCGGCCACCCTTTCTCCGCCAGCCAAGGGCCGGACTCCAGCCAGCGCCCCCTACGTGATCGTCATCGACCCTGGCCACGGCGGCGAGGATCCGGGCGCGATCGGCCGCTTCGGCTCGCGCGAAAAAGACGTGACCCTGGCCGTGGCCCGCCGGCTGAAACGTATCCTGGATGCGCAGCCCAAGCTGCGCTGCGCCCTCACCCGCAACGACGACTATTTCGTTCCCCTGGGTGAGCGCGTGCGCCGCGCCCGCGCCGCCCAGGCCGACCTCTTCGTGTCGATCCACGCCGATGCCGTCGTCGGCTCGGATGCGCGCGGCAGCTCCGTCTATGTGCTGAGCGACCGCGGAGCCTCGAGCACCACCGCCCGCTGGCTCGCCAACAAGGAAAACGAAGCCGATCTCATCGGCGGGGTCAACCTGGGGCAAAAAAACGAGCACGTCGCCAAGACCCTGCTCGATCTCTCGCTCACGGCCACCATGCAGGATTCTGCCAAGCTCGGCCGTCACCTTCTCACTTCGCTCGGCGAGATCAACCCCTTGCACAAACGCGACATCGAATACGCCAACTTCGCCGTGCTGCGCAACCCCGACGTGCCCGCCGTGCTCATCGAAACCGCCTTCATCAGCAATCCCGAGGAAGAACGCCGCCTCAACGACCCCGCCTACCAGGAGCGGTTGGCGCAGGCGATCAGCAAGGGGCTGCAGCGCTATCTCGAAGCCGCTGCACCGACGCCGCGGCTCCTGATGGCAGCCCGAGACGGCAAAGGCTGAAACGGCGCCGTTTCGCTGCACAGCCGATATAATCGAAGTTTTTTCCGGCATAGCGGCTATGCGCGTCATCCGAGGCATCGGCGGACCTCATCCGCCCACCGTGCTGACGATCGGCAATTTCGACGGCGTCCATCGCGGACACCAGGTCTTGTTGCGCCTGGTGCGGGAGCGCGCCGACGAAGCGCACGCCCAAGCCGCCGCCCTCACCTTCGAGCCCCACCCGCGTGAATTCTTTGCGCCGCAGGCCGCCCCGCCGCGGCTGAGCTCCCTGCGCGAAAAGCTCCTCGCGCTCGCCGACTCGGCGCTCGACCGCCTGCACGTGCTGCGATTCGATTCTCGCCTTGCGCGACTCGGGGCTGAGGAATTCATCGAAACGCTGCTCGTGCGCGGGCTCAACGTCCAGCACCTCGTCATCGGAGACGACTTCCGTTTCGGCGCCCGGCGCAGCGGCGGGCTCGCCGAACTGCTCGAAGCCGGCGAGCGATTCGGCTTCACCGTCGAGCCGGTGCCGGAAGTGCGCATCGACGGACTGCGCGTCTCCAGCAGCCTCATCCGTACCCTGGTGGCCGAGGGAAAGCTCGAACAGGCCGCTCGGCTGCTCGGTCGCCCTTACAGCATCGAGGGCCGGGTGATGCACGGCGAAAAGCTCGGGCGCGCGCTCGGCTTTCCCACCGCCAACATCCCCTTGTCTGCGCGCCGGCTCGCACCGCCGGGCGTCTATGTCTGCAGCGTCGTGGGGCTTGCCGCCTCGCCCCTGCCCGCGGTGGCCAACATCGGCCTGCGCCCGACCGTGGGCGGGCTCACGCCGCGGCTCGAAGTCCATCTGCTCGACTGGAGCGGCGAATGCTACGGTCGCCGCGTGTGCGTCGCCTTTTTCCACAAACTGCGCGAGGAACGCAAATTCGCCGATCTGGACGCCCTGCGCGCCCAGATCGGCGAAGACGTCGTCCATGCCCGCCAATGGCATCGGCACCACGGCGCAGCGTTCCCCCTGACCGAGGATCATCCATGACCGACTACCGCGCCACGCTCAATCTGCCCGATACCCCCTTCCCCATGCGCGCCAACCTCGCCAAGCGCGAACCCGGCTGGATCGCGCAATGGCAGCAGAAAAAGCTCTATCGCAAGATCCGCGAGGTCTGCCGCGGCCGCCCCAAATTCGTGTTGCACGACGGCCCGCCCTACGCCAATGGCGACATCCACATCGGGCACGCGGTCAATAAGATCCTCAAGGACATCATCGTGCGCTCGAAGACGCTGGCCGGGTTCGATGCCCCCTACGTTCCGGGCTGGGATTGCCATGGCCTGCCGATCGAACACCAGATCGAAAAACTCTACGGCAAACACCTGCCGCCGGACGAAGCCCGCCGCCGCTGCCGCGAATACGCCGCCGAGCAGATCCAGCGCCAGATGAAAGATTTCATTCGCCTGGGCGTGCTGGGCGACTGGGACAATCCCTACCTCACGATGAACTTTGCCAACGAGGCGAACGAGATCCGGGCGCTGGGCAAGATCTACGAGCGCGGCTACCTCTACAAGGGGCTCAAACCCGTCAACTGGTGCTTCGACTGCGGCTCGGCCCTGGCCGAAGCCGAGATCGAGTACGCCGAGCGCACCTCGCCGGCGATCGACGTCGGCTTTTCCCTAGAAGACCCCGCCGAGCGCGCGCGCCTTGCCCACGCCTTCGGCCTGAGCGAGCCGCCGCAGGGGCCGATCTACGCCGTGATCTGGACCACCACGCCGTGGACGATCCCTGCCAACCAGGCGATCAACGTGCACCCCGAAGTCGTCTACGAGCTGGTAGCCACGCCCCGCGGCGCCCTCATCCTCGCCGCGGCGCTGCGCGAACAGGCGCTCGCGCGCTACGGGCTCGAGGGGCGCGTGCTGGGCGCGGCGCACGGCGCGGCGCTCGACCGGCTGCGTTTCCGCCACCCTTTCTACGCCCGCGACAGCCTGGTGATCGCGGCCGATTACGTCGATGTCTCCACCGGCACGGGGCTGGTGCATTCGGCCCCGGCCTACGGCGTCGACGACTTCCTCACCTGCCTCAAGGCCGGCATGCGCCAGGAAGACATCCTCATGCCGGTGCGCGGCGACGGGACCTACGACCCTGCGCTCCCCTTCTTCGGTGGGCTCTCGATCTGGGACGCGAACCCGAAGATCGTCGCCAAGCTCGAAGAAGTCGGATCGCTCTTTGCCCACGCGCCGATCCGCCACAGCTACCCCCACTGCTGGCGCCACAAGAGTCCGACGATCTACCGCGCCACCGGCCAGTGGTTCATCGCCATGGACACGATTCCCGGCCGCGCCCTGCCCGACGGCGAGACCCTGCGCGACAAAGCCTTGCGCGGCGTGGACGCTACCCGTTTCTACCCCGCCTGGGGCCAGGCACGGCTGCATGCCATGATCGCCAATCGCCCCGACTGGTGCATCTCGCGCCAACGCAACTGGGGCGTGCCGATCGCCTTCTTCGTCGACAAGACCACGGGCGAACCGCACCCCGCTACGGCGCAGCTCATCGAGGAAGTCGCCCGGCGCGTCGAGCGCGAGGGAATCGACGCCTGGTTCCGGCTCGATCCCCGCGAACTCCTTGGCGAGGAAGCCGATCGCTACGAGAAAGTGCTCGACACGCTCGACGTGTGGTTCGACTCCGGCACCACCCACGTGCACGTGCTGCGCGGCTCGCACCCCGAGCTGGGACACCCGGCCGACCTCTACCTAGAGGGTTCCGACCAGCACCGTGGCTGGTTCCACTCGTCGCTGCTCACCGGCTGCGCCATCGACGGGCATCCGCCCTACCGGGGGCTGCTCACGCACGGCTTCGTGGTCGACGGCCAAGGGCTGAAGATGTCGAAGTCGCGCGGCAACGTCGTCGCGCCGCAGCAGGTCGCCGACACGCTCGGCGCCGAAATCCTGCGCCTGTGGGTGGCCGCCACCGACTATTCCGGCGAGCTCACCATCTCCAAGGAAATCCTCGATCGCGTCGTCGAGGTCTACCGGCGGCTGCGCAACACCCTGCGCTTCATGCTCGCCAACGTGGCCGACTTCGAGCACACGCGCGATGCGGTGCCGGTGGAAGACATGGTGGAGCTCGACCGCTACGCCCTGCTGCGCCTGGCGCGCCTGCAGGCGCAGGTCTGCGCCGACTACGAGCGTTTCGAATTCCACAAGGTGGTGCAGGCGCTGCAGAACTACGCCGCCGAGGAACTGGGCGCCTTCTATCTCGACGTCCTCAAGGATCGTCTCTACACGACGCCTGCCAATGGCCTGCCGCGGCGCTCGGCGCAGACGGCGATCCACCACATCCTGCACGCCTTCGTGCGCCTGATGGCGCCGGTGCTCGCTTTCACCGCCGAAGAGATCTGGACCTACCTCACCGGCAGCGACGACGACAGCGTGATGCTGCACACCTGGCACAAGATTCCGGCGGTCCCACAGGCCGAGACGATCGAGCGGCGCTGGGCGACCGTGCTCGAGACGCGCGAGGCGGTCAACAAGGCGATCGAGGCGGTGCGCATGCAGGGCCGCATCGGCCCTTCGTTGCAGGCCGAAGTCACGATCCGCGCTCACGGCGAACGCTACACGGCGCTCGCGGCCTTGGGCGAAGAGCTCAAGTTCGCCCTCATCACCTCCCAAGTGCGCCTCGTCGAGGTCGATACCCCCGAAGCCGAGGGCATCGAGATCGAACCGAGCCCGCACGCCAAATGCGAGCGCTGCTGGCACTATGAGGCCGACGTGGGCCGCGACCCCGAGCACCCCACCCTGTGCGCACGCTGCATCGACAATCTGCACGGCGCGGGCGAGACGCGCCGCTGGGCATGAGCGCCTTCGCCCGGCTACGGCCGACGCTTGCCGTCGCCCTGGCGGTGATCGCGCTCGACCAGGGCAGCAAGATCGCCCTCTCGCGCTGGCTTCCCGAGGGCGAACGCCTGGTGCTCGCGCCTTTCCTACAGCTCGTCTCGGTATACAATACCGGCGCGGCCTTCAGCTTTCTCGCCCAAGCCGGCGGCTGGCAGCGAGGACTCTTCCTCGCCCTCGCGTTCGGCGTGAGCGCGTGGCTGTCGTGGCTCGCCGCGAGCCCGGGGGCGGAACGGATGGAGCGCTTCGCCTACGGCCTGATCGTCGGCGGCGCGCTCGGCAACGCCATCGATCGGCTGGCGCACGGCGCCGTCTACGATTTCCTGCTCTTTCACGCCGGGCGCTGGGCTTGGCCCGCCTTCAATCTTGCCGACAGCGCCATCACGGTCGGTGTGGCGCTGCTGCTGTGGCACTACCGCCGGCCCCACGATACCCCTCGCCCCGCTTCCCAGGAATGAGCGACATGACCGACACCGTCCGCCCCGACAGCCTCGTTACCCTGCACTACCGCTTTCTCCTCGAAGACGGCACCGCCGTGGTGAGTACCTTCGAGGCCACTCCCGCCACCTTGCAGCTCGGCACCGGCGAAGTGCTGCCGGCGCTCGAGCGCTGCCTGGCGGGCCTGCGCGTGGGCGAGCGCCGCGTCTTCACGCTGCCGCCCGAAGAAGCCTTCGGCCCGCATCGCCCCGAGCTCGTCGAGCGCGTGGCGCGCGCCGATTTCCCCCCGGAAGTCACCGACGCGATGACGCTCCTGGAATTCGCCGCCCCCGACGGTTCGCGCTACGCGGGGCTGGTGCGGGAACTCACCGAAGAATACGGCGTCGTGGACTTCAACCATCCGCTCGCCGGCAAGACCGTCCGGCTCGAAGTGCACATCATCGGCATCAGCTGAATCCCATGAACGCCGCCCCCACCGTCCTGCTCGCCAATCCCCGCGGCTTCTGTGCCGGAGTCGATCGGGCCATCGAGATCGTCGAGCGGGCGCTCGAGCACTTCGGCGCCCCCATCTACGTGCGCCACGAGATCGTGCACAACCGCCACGTGGTCGAGTCGTTGCGCGCGCGCGGCGCCGTCTTCGTCGAAGAGCTCGACGAGGTACCCGACGGAGCCGTGGTCGTCTTCAGCGCCCACGGCGTGGCCCAAGGAGTCCATGAGCGCGCCCGCGCGCGCGGCCTCACCGTGCTCGACGCCACCTGCCCGCTGGTGACCAAGGTGCACCACGAAGTACAGCGCCTGCACCGCCAAGGCTACGACATCGTGATGATCGGCCACCGAGGGCATCCCGAGGTGGAAGGCACGATGGGGCAGGTGCCCGATCGCATCCACCTCGTCGAGACCGAGGAGGACGTCGCCCGGCTCACGCTCGACCCCGAACGCTGCGCCTACGTCACCCAGACGACGCTGTCGGTCGACGACGCCCGGCGCCTCATCGAGCGGCTCACCGCACGCTATCCGCACATCCTCGGTCCGAAAAAAGACGACATCTGCTACGCCACGCAAAACCGTCAGGACGCCGTCAAGCGCCTTGCCGCCCAATGCGATCTCGTGCTGGTGATCGGCTCGCCCAACAGCTCCAATTCCAACCGCCTGCGGGAAGTGGCCGCGGGGTTGGGGGTTCCGGCGCACCTCATCGAGGACGAAACGGCGCTCACCGCCGAAACGATCGAGGGCGCGCGGCGCATCGGCCTCACCGCCGGCGCTTCGGCCCCGGAAGCACTCGTACAGCGCGTGCTCGCCCGGTTGCGGGAACTGGGCGCTGCCGAAATCGCCGAGCTGCCGGGCGTGGCGGAAAACGTCCGCTTCACCCTTCCCAAAACCCTCACGGAGGCGACATGAGCGAATCCACTGCCGCACCCGAGCACCTCGACTTCGAAGCCGCGCTCACCGAACTCGAGCGCATCGTCCAGGCGCTGGAAACCGGCCGCCTGCCGCTGGAGACGGCGCTGCAGCGCTATCAGCAAGGCGTGGCGCTGGTGCGTCGCTGCCGTCAGGTGCTCGACGAAGCCGAGCAGCGGCTGCTCGCCATCGAAAACGGCACTCTCGTGCCCCTCGACCCGCCCGCCGAACGATGACGTTCTCTGAGCGCGAACCGTTCGAGACGTGGTGCGAGCGCCGCCGCGCCCTCGTCGAACACTTCCTCGATCAGATCCTGCCCGCCGCCGAGGCCGAACCCCAGCGCCTGCACGAAGCGATGCGCTACGCCGTGCTCGGCGGCGGCAAGCGCATCCGGCCGCTGCTCGTCTTCGCTTCCGGCGAGGGGTTCGATGCCCCCATCGAGACCCTGTTGCCCGTCGCTGCGGCGGTCGAGCTCATCCACGTCTATTCTCTGGTGCACGACGACCTCCCCGCAATGGATGACGACGCGCTACGCCATGGCCGTCCCACCGTCCATGTGGCCTTCGACGAAGCCACGGCCCTGCTCACGGGGGATGCGCTCCAGACGCTCGCCTTCCAGCTGCTCGCCACGCCGCTTCCCGGCCTGTCACCCGATCGCCAGCTCGGCCTCTTGCGTGGCCTCGCCCGCGCGGCCGGCTCGCACGGCATGGCCGGTGGCCAGGCACTCGACCTCGCTGCCACCGGCCGCAAGATTCCCCTCGAAGCGCTGCAAACGCTGCATCGGTGCAAGACCGGGGCGCTCATCCGCTACGCCGTGCTCGCCGGAGCGTACTGCGACGATCCCGAGTCTCGAGCCTATGCCGCGCTCGAACGCGGCGCCAACGCCTTGGGGTTGCTCTTCCAGATCACCGACGACATCCTGGACGCCACCGCCGACAGCGCCACCCTGGGCAAGACGGCCGGCAAGGACGAGCGCCACGCCAAGGCCACCTACGTCACGCTCCTGGGATTGGAGGGAGCGATCGAGGCGGCCCAGCGCACCCTGGAAGAAACCCTCGGTGCGCTCGAACCGGTGGGCGCGCGCGCCGAGCGCCTGCGCGAGCTCGCCCGTTTCGTTGCCAACCGCCGGCGCTGACCCCCATGACTGAACGTTTTCCCCTGCTCAGCCGCATCGACGACCCTGCCGACCTGCGCCGCCTGTCGCTGCCCGAACTCAAGCGGCTCGCCGCCGAGCTGCGTCAGTTCATCCTCGAGACGGTGGCGCACACTGGCGGGCACCTGGCTTCCAACCTCGGTTCCGTCGAGCTCACCATCGCGCTGCACTACGTCTACGACACCCCCTACGATCGCCTCGTCTGGGACGTGGGGCACCAAACCTACGGTCACAAGATCCTCACCGGCCGGCGCGACCGCATGGCCACGCTGCGCCAGCATGGCGGGCTCTCCGGCTTTCCCAAGCGCGAGGAGAGCCCCTACGACACCTTCGGCACGGGACACTCCTCCACCTCCATCTCGGCCGCACTGGGCATGGCGCTCGCCGCCCGTGCCCGCGGCGAAAAGCGCCAATGCGTGGCGGTGATCGGCGACGGGGCGATGTCGGCCGGCATGGCATTCGAGGCGCTCAACCACGCCGGCGACCTCGACGGAATCGACCTCACGGTGATCCTCAACGACAACGAGATGTCGATCTCGCCGCCGGTGGGGGCGCTCACCCAGGTTTTCGCGCGGCTTCTGAGCGGCGAGCCCTACAACACCGCGCGCCGGGTGGGTGAGACGGTGCTCTCGGCCGCCCCGCCAATCAAGGCGCTCGCGCGACGCGTCGAAGAACACGTCAAGGGCATGATCTCGCCGCCGGGCACGCTCTTCGAGGAATTCGGTTTCCACTACTACGGCCCCATCGATGGGCACGACCTCGACGTGCTGGTTCCGACGCTTGCCAACCTGCGCAAGCTCGGTGGCCTGCGCTTCGTGCACGTCGTCACCAAGAAAGGGCGCGGCTACAAACTCGCCGAGGCCGACCCCGTGCTCTATCACGGCGTGTCGCGCTTCGACCACGCCAAGGGGCTGGAGCCGGCCAAGGCCAGCCGCCCCACCTACACCCAGATCTTCGGCGACTGGATCTGCGACATGGCCGCGCGCGACCCACGCCTCATCGGCATCACCCCGGCCATGCGCGAGGGCTCGGGCCTGGTGCGCTTCGCCCAGGAATACCCCGAGCGCTATTTCGACGTCGGCATTGCCGAGCAGCACGCCCTCACCCTCGCCGCCGGGCTTGCCTGCGAAGGGTTCAAACCGGTGGTGGCGATCTACTCCACTTTCCTGCAGCGCGCCTACGACCAGCTCATCCACGACATCGCCCTGCAGAACCTGCCCGTGGTCTTGGCCATCGACCGCGGCGGACTGGTGGGCGCCGACGGACCCACGCACCACGGCGCCTTCGACCTGAGCTTTCTGGCCTGCGTGCCCAATCTCGTGGTGATGGCACCGGCCGACGAGAACGAATGCCGCCGCATGCTCACCACCGCTTTCCTGCACGACGGCCCAGCGGCGGTACGCTACCCCCGTGGCCATGGCCCCGGCGTCCCCCTTGATCCAGGGTTAGAGCCTTTGCCGATCGGCAAAGCCGAACTGCTGCGCCAGGGCCGGCGCATCGCGCTGCTCGCCTTCGGTTCGATGGTGGCGCCAGCGCGCGAAGTCGGCGAGCGGCTCGACGCCACGGTGGTCAACCTGCGCTTCGTCAAACCGCTCGACGAGACCACGATACGCGCCGTGGCCGCCACGCACGAGGTGCTCGTCACGCTGGAAGAGAACGCCGTCATCGGCGGGGCCGGAGCCGAAGTCGCGCGCATCGTCCAGACGCTGGACACCCCACCCCGGCTGCTGCGCCTGGGACTGCCCGATCGCTTCATCGAGCACGGCGACCCGGCCCTGCTGCTGCGCCTGGTAGAGCTCGACGCCGACGGCATCCAGGCGGCGATAGCGCGCTTCGATGGCGGCGATGCTTGACCCGTCACGGCATGTGTCTACGATAGGATCACCCCCCAAGAACGAGACGAGAGAACCCGACATGGACCAAGCGATCCAACCCATCCCCGACGTGCAATCCTTCGCCGATCACCGCCACATGGCCATCGACAAGGTCGGCATCAAGAGCATCCGCCACCCCATCCGCGTGAGTGACCGCAGCGGCGGCGTGCAGCACACCGTCGCCACCTTCAACATGTACGTGGGGCTGCCGCACAACTTCAAGGGCACGCACATGTCGCGCTTCGTCGAGATCCTCAACGCCCACGAGCGCGAGATCTCGGTCGAGAATTTCGAACCCATGCTGCGGCAGATGGTCGAGCGGCTCGAAGCCGAGACCGGCCACATCGAGATGAGCTTTCCCTACTTCATCGAGAAGCGCGCCCCGGTCACCGGCGTAGCGAGCCTGATGGACTACGACGTCACCTTCATCGGCGAGATCCTCGCCGGCGGCGAGTACCGCTTCACCATGAAAGTGGTGGTACCGGTCACGAGCCTGTGCCCCTGCTCGAAGAAGATCTCGGCTTACGGCGCGCACAACCAGCGCTCGCACGTCACCATCACCGCGCGCACGATCGATCACGTCTGGATCGAAGAGCTCGTGCAACTGGCCGAGAAAGAAGCCTCCAGCGAACTCTATGGGCTCTTGAAGCGCCCCGACGAGAAATACGTCACCGAGCACGCCTACGACAACCCGAAGTTCGTCGAAGACATGGTGCGCGACGTCGCCGCCCGGCTCGATGCCGACCCGCGCATCGTGCATTACGTCGCCGAATCGGAGAACTTCGAGTCCATCCACAACCACTCGGCCTATGCGCTGATCGAGCGCGACAAGACCAAGCCCCGTTGACGCGAGAAGGCGCCGGTCGGACTGCCCCGGCGCCTTTCCTTTCCAGAAATGCTGCGCTGCATCAACGCGGCGGAATGAAGACCACCGCTTCGCCTTCGAGCACCACCTTGTCGCGCACGATGCAACGCGTGTCCAGCGTGACGCGCCGTTTCTCCGGCAGCAGCCCGATGACGGTCGCACGCGACACCACCGTGTCGCCGGCGCGCACCGGCGAGAGGAAGCGCACCGTCTGTGACACATAGACCGCCCCCGGGCCCGGCATCTTCGTGCCCAGCACCGACGAGACGAAGCTCACGGTGAGAAAGCCGTGGGCGATGCGCCCCTTGAACATGGTCGTGGCGGCGAACTCGTCGTCCATGTGCACCGGGTTCATGTCGCCCGAAACGCCGGCGAACATGAGGATGTCGGCGTCGGTGACGGTACGGCTCGTCTCCGCCGTCATCCCGACGTGCAGCTCCTCGAAACGGTAGCCCATGATCGCGTTGAAGTCCCTTGCCATTCTTCTTCTCCTTTGCTCGAGATTATTGGGTAGAGTGAGTTTACCACGTCAATGCTGCGTTGCAACAAAAATCGGTTCCCTTACCCCTTCTCGACCCAGACCGCACAAGCAAAATCCAGCCGCGCCGCCCGTTCCAAGCACGGATAAACGCTCTTTACCCCGCTCTTATTTCATCACCGGGCGTTGACCGACGGTGATATCGTGTTTCTATCGCCCATTGTGCGCCGAGCCTCCGTCACCATGGAAACCCAACCGCCCAGCGAACCTTTCCGGCCCGATTTCTCCGAGGGCGCGGAAACGGGGCTGTACCTCGCCCTCCTCGAGCTCATCGACGAAGGGCTCATCCTCACCAGCGACGAAACCATCCTGGAGGCGAACACCGCCGCCTGCCGCCTGCTCGAGCGCGACTACCGCGACCTGATCCGGCAGCCGCTCGCCAACCTCTTCCTCTCGGACAAGGAATTCCTGCAGGCACGGGCCCGTTGGTTCATCCAGGGGCAAAGCCGCGGCAGCATCCGCATGGCGCTTCCAGGCGGCCGCTCGCGACTCTTCCGCTTCATCGCCGCCGCCCGCCTGCGCCCGGGTCTGCATGCCATCCTCTTCTCACCCGACCTGATCGGTGAGGTATACCGCGACGTCGCGCACACCGATGCCTTTTGGCCGCGACTCGCCGCCGCCGTGCCCCAGCCGGTGGTGGTGCTGGATGAAGCCGGGCGCATCGCCGCGCTCAACGATGCCGCTCGACCCTTCTTCCCTGCCGAACGGAGGGAATGGCTGCTGCAGCCGCTGTCGCGCTTTGCCGCCGTCGCCTGGCCGCCGGAGGGCGAAGCACCGCTCGCCCGGATCGAGGGGCTGGGCGAAGCGCCGGTGCGCGCCCGCGTGCTCGACGGGCCCCAACGAGGATGGCGCGTCCTCGTCTTCGAACGCCTGCCGCGATTCGCCCCTGCTACCATCTCTCCCGCCCCGTCGGCCCCGCCGCTCGATCCACTCGCCGTTGCCCTGAGAGAAAGCCCGCTGGAATCCTTCGCCTTACAGCTGGAACCGCTCGTCGATCTCCAGCAGCGTCGGCTTGCCGGCGCCCATGCCCGACTCGTGTGGAACCATCCCGCCTTCGCCGGCCTCGCCCCCGAACGGCTCACCGAACTCGCGCGCCGGGCGCAAACCATCCCGCGCCTGACCCGCTCTGCCTTCGTCGGACTGACTGCGCTCGCCCCCCGCCTGCCCGGTCGCATCACCCTTTCGCTGGCCGCGGAGGCACTGCGCGACCCGGCTCTGACCCAATCGGTGGAGATGGCGCTCGCCGCCGGCATCCGCCCCGAGGCGCTCGAATTCGCCCTCGATCTGCCCGCCTGCGCTGCGCTCGACACCGAAGCCGCAGCGACGCTGCTCGCGCTCTCCCAACGCGGCATCCGCTGGATCGCCGCCGGGCTCGACGAGGCCGCCTTGCCGCTCGAGCAGCTCGCCCGGCTCCCCTGGAGCGGGCTGATGCTGCCTCCTTCCTGGATCGGAGGACTCGGCCGGGACGAACGGCTCGAAGCGCTCGTCGGCGGGACGGTATCGCTCGCGCAGGCGATGCAGCTCGAAGTGCGCGCCCAGGGCGTGGCCACGGCGGGACAACGCGATTTCCTCGCCGCCTTGGGCGTTCGATTGCAACAAGGACCGTGGTTCGGCCCGGCCGTCACGTCGGGCGAACCCCTGCACGTCAGAGGGATGGAATAAAGCCGATTCAGCGCGACAACACCGTCCGGCAATTCTCCTCGCGCCCCGTGAGCGTGCCGAGCCGTTCGAGCTGACGTTGCAGCGCTTCGTCGGGAATGCTGCGGTTCAGGCACCAGTCGCGCAGCTGCAGCATCAGGGCGAGCGTCTGCAGGTCGATCGAAGTCGCCCAGATACCAGCAAAGCCCGGATCCGGCCCTTCACGCAGCGGCGACGTGGGCCAGGCCTGGCGCACTTCAGGCGCGGCAAGCGGCGGCACCGGCTGAGGCAGCACCCCGCCTTGCGCCCAGACGCCGCCGCAGCACACCCACGCGGCCCATGCAAGGACACGGCGCATCCCCGCTCTCCAAGCCAATGAATCAAACTGCTGCCCCGACCGCGGCGATTCCTGCACGGGCCCGGGCCCACAGACGCTCAGGCTTCCAACTCCTTCAGGCGCTGGATGATGCGGGCGACCACCTCTTGCGCGCTGCCATAGACCATGTGGCAGTTGTCGCGGTAGAAGAGCTCGTTCTCGATGCCGGAGTACCCCGTACCCTTGCCGCGCTTGATCACCAGCACCTCGCGCGCCTGATCCACGTTGAGGATGGGCATGCCGTAGATGGGGCTCGACTTGTTGGTGCGCGCCGCGGGGTTGACCACGTCGTTCGCGCCGATCACGAGTGCGACGTCGGTCTGGGCGAACTCGGCGTTGATCTCCTCGAGGTCGAAGATTTTGTCGTAGGGCACGCCGGCCTCTGCGAGCAGCACGTTCATGTGTCCCGGCATGCGCCCCGCCACCGGGTGGATGGCGAACTTCACCTCCACCCCCGCCTCTTCGAGCAGCTGCGCCATCTCCCACACCTTGTGCTGGGCGCCGGCCACCGCCATGCCGTAGCCCGGCACGATGATCACCTTCTGCGCGTAGCGCAGGGTGGCCGCCGCGTCGTCGGGCGAATATTCCTTGAGCGAACCGCTCACCTCCCCTTGCGTCTCCTGCGCCTCGCCGGTGATCGGCGCAAAGATCACGGTGCGGATCGAACGGTTCATCGCCTTGGCCATGAGGAGCGTGAGCAGCGTACCGGAAGCGCCGACCACCGTGCCGGCCACGATCAGCAAGGGATTGGCGAGCACGTACCCTTCGAAACCGACCGCCAGGCCCGTGAAGGCGTTGAGGAGCGAAATGACCACCGGCATGTCCGCCCCACCGATGGGCAGGGTGAGCAGCGCCCCCAGAGCGAGCGCGAGCAGGAAGAAGATCGTGAGCTCGAAACCGCCCGGATGCGAGGAAAAACCGATCGTCAAACCGATGCCGAAGGTAAAGAGCGCGAGGAAGAACACGACGTTGTTCTGCTGCGGCACCTGGTAGGTCTTCTTCAAGAGCCCCTGCAGCTTGGCAAAGGCCACGCAGCTACCGGAAAAGGCCACCGCGCCGATGATCGCCCCCAAGGCCGCGAGCAAGCCGACCGAGGCGTGATGCGCGGCGTCCTGCCGCAAAAACTCCACCGCGGCGATCGCCGCCGCCGCCCCGCCACCCATGCCGTTGTAGATGGCCACCATCTGCGGCATGTCGGTCATCTTCACCGTCTTGCCCAAATACCAGGCGATCGCCGCCCCGATGACGATCGCGGTGATCATCAAGCCGTAGTTGTGCATCCCCGGCAGATAGAACGTGACCAGCACCGCCGCGAGCATGGCATAACCCGCCCATTGCACGCCACGGCGCGCGGTGGCTGGCGAACTCATCGCCTTCAAGCCAACGATGAAAGCAACGGCCACGAGGAAATAGACGAACTGGATGAATGTACTCATCGCCCGCCCTCCCCGGCACCTTTGTTCGACTTGAACATCGCCAGCATCCGCTCGGTGACGACGTAGCCCCCCGCCGCGTTGGCCGCCCCTAAAAGCACGGCGATGAAGCCGATGGCGAGCGAGGCCGCATCATCTGGCGGCGTCTGCCCTAGTACGATCATCCCCCCGATCAAGACGACGCCGTGGATGAAATTGGAACCGGACATCAAAGGCGTGTGCAGAATGACCGGCACCCGCGCGATCACCTCGTAGCCCGTAAACGCCGCCAACATGAAAATGAACAACGCGCTCATACCGTCCATCACCGCTCCCTCCTCACAGACCCAGCCATTGGCGAACCCGCTCGCTCTTGAGCTCGCCGGCGTGCGTCATGCAGGTGCCGGCGAGCACCTCGTCGTCCCACGCCAGCGCCAAGCTTCCTTCGCGCAGGAAGAGCGAAACGAAGTTGAACACGTTCTTGGAGAACATCTCGGAGGCATGCACCGGCATGCGGCTGGGCACGAAGGTCGGGCCGATCAGCAGCACCTCGCCGACCCAGGTCTTCTCGCCCGGCACCGTACCCTCGACGTTGCCCCCCGTCTCGGCGGCCAGATCGACCACCACCGCCCCGGGGCGCATGCGCGCGATCATCTCGGCGGTGATGATGCGCGGCGCCGGCCGCCCCGGAATGGAAGCCGTGGTGATGAGCGCGTCGGCCTGGCCCACCGCCTTGCCGAGCTTCTCCGCCTGGATCGCCTTCTCCTCTTCGGTGAGCTCGCGCGCGTAGCCGCCCTCGCCCACCGCCCGCACCCCCGTGTCGAGGAACTTCGCCCCGAGCGACTCCACCTGCTCGCGCGTCTCCGGGCGCACATCGTAGGCTTCCACTGCCGCCCCCAGGCGCCGGGCGGTGGCGATCGCCTGCAGCCCCGCCACTCCGGCCCCGATCACCAGTACCTTGGCCGGACGGATGGTACCGGCGGCATAGGTGAGCATGGGAAAGAACTTCGGGCTGTGATCGGCGGCGATCAGCGCCGCCTCGTAGCCGGCCACCGTCGCCTGGGAAGAAAGGATGTCCATGCTCTGCGCGCGCGAGATGCGCGGCAAGAGCTCGAGCGCGAAGGCGGTGATGCGCCGCTCGAGCAGCAGCTCGACGCGCTCGCGGCTCGCCCAGGGCTGCAACGCTCCCACCAGGACCGAGCCTTCGGGCATGAGCGCGAGCTCCTCGTCAAGCGGCGGCTGCACGCACAGCACGAGCTGCGCGCGGCGGAACACCTCCGCCGGCTCGGGCACGATCTCCACCCCCGGAAACGCCTCGTCGGCCCAATGCGCCCGCCTGGCCGCGCCCGCGGCCATCACGACCTTGGCTCCGAGCGCCTCGTATTTCTTCACCAGCTCCGGCACCAGCGCCACCCGCCGCTCTTGCGGCTGCGGCGCGCTCGCCACCCCCACGATCACGCCCATCCTCTTCCTCCTCTCTACCCGATCACCGACGAGGCTCGATCAGCTCCTGCCCCCCCATCCACGGCCGCAAAGCCTCGGGCACCACCACCGAACCATCGCGCTGCTGGTAGTTCTCCAGCACCGCCACCAAGGTCCGTCCCACCGCCAGCCCCGAACCATTCAAGGTATGCACCGGCTGGGGCTTGCCCTTGCCACCGGCCGGCCGAAACCGTGCCTGCAGCCGGCGGGCCTGGAATGACTCGAAGTTCGAGCACGAAGAAATCTCGCGGTAGGTATTCTGCCCCGGCAGCCACACTTCCAAATCATAGGTCTTTGCCGCGGAAAACCCAAGATCACCGGCGCACAAAGCCACCTTGCGATAGGGCAGGCCCAGGCGCTGTAGCACCGTCTCCGCGTGCCCGGTGAGCTCCTCGAGCGCCTCCCAGGAACGGTCCGGATGCTCGATGCGCACCAGCTCCACCTTGTCGAACTGATGCTGGCGGATCATGCCGCGCGTGTCGCGCCCATAAGCACCGGCCTCCGAGCGAAAGCATGGCGTGTGCGCAACAAACTTCAGCGGCAATGCCGATTCCTCCACGATCTCATCGCGCACCAGGTTGGTCACCGGCACCTCGGCGGTGGGAATGAGGTAGAAATTCTCCGCATCGCGCGGCACGGCAAAGAGATCCTCGGCGAACTTGGGCAGCTGCCCCGTGCCGAAGAGGCTGCGCGCATTGACGAGATAGGGCACATAGACTTCGAGGTAGCCATGCTCGCGCGTGTGCAGATCGAGCATGAACTGCCCCAGCGCCCGATGCAGCCGCGCCACGTCGCCGCGCATCACGGAAAAGCGCGCCCCGGCGATTTTCGCTGCCGCCTCGAAATCCAGCCCCAGGGGCGTACCCACGTCGACGTGATCGCGCACCGGAAAATCGAACACCCGCGGCGAGCCCCAGCGCGCCACCTCCACGTTGTCGGCCTCGCTCGTTCCGTCGGGAACGGAAGGATGAGGGATATTGGGTAGGGTGGCGAAGAAGGATTCCAACTCGGTGAGCAAGGCCGAGAGCCGCTCTTCGCACGCGTCGAGCTCGGCGGTGATCAGCGCGAGCTGGGCGAGCAGGTCGGAAGCATCCTCGCCCCGCCCCTTGCGCCGTCCCACTTCCTTCGAAAGGGCGTTGCGCTGCGCCTGCAGTTCCTGGGTGCGTGTCTGTAGATCTTTTCGTTCGGACTCGAGCGCCTCGAACCGGGACCAGTCGATCTTCGCGCCACGCCGCGCGAGCGCCGCCTTCACTTCGTCGAGCCGGGAACGCAACCACTGAACGTCGAGCATCACACCATCCTGAACGTCACGAAAAGAAAGACGCAACGATACCAGCAACCTCGCCCGCCCGGCAACGCCAGCGGGCCGTCAGGAGGCCGAAGACGAAGTCAAGGCCTCCACCTGGGCCTGGCGCAGCAAGGCCGCATTTTCACGCGCCCGCTGCTTGGCCCGCCGCGCCATCCAGACGCTGGCCAGGAGCAGACCGGCCAGCACCAGATAGACGGTGACGGCGCCGATGACGTTGATCTCGGGATTGAGTCCCAAACGGGCCCGCGAGAAGATCACCACCGGCAGCGGCGACGTTCCCGGCCCCGAGAGAAAGGCCGAGATCACCACCTCGTCGAGCGACAGTGACAGCGTCAGCAGCCAGGCCGAGGCCACCGCCTGAAAAATGGCCGGCAAGGTCACGAGGAAGAACACCTGCGAAGGACGCGCCCCCAGATCCATCGCCGCCTCCTCCAGCGCCGGATCCACTTCCCGCAACCGCGACATGATGGTGATCGCGGCGTAAGAGACGCACATCACCGTATGGCCGATGAAGAGCGTCGTAAACCCTTTCTGCGGAAAGCCGAAAACGTGCTCCAGGCTGACGAAGAAGAGCAGCAACACCATCGCCAGCACCACGGTCGGCAGCACCAACGGCACGTTGAGGAGCAAGGTGAAAAGCCCCTTGCCGGGGAAGCGCCGATAGCGTGTCAAGGCGTAGGCGGCACAGGTGCCCAGCACCACGGAAGCGGTGGCGGTGGCCACCGCGATCTCCAGCGACAGCACCAAGGCGTCGATCACCACCTGGTCGGCCGCCGCCTCGGCGTACCAGCGCAAGGTCCACCCGCCCCAGACCGTGACCATGCGCGAATCGTTGAAGGAATAGATCACCAGTACCACGATCGGCAGGTACAGGAAGCCATAGACGAGCACCGTCCACAGCGTCGCCAGCCACGGGAAACGTCTCATCGCCGGGCCTCCATCAGGCGCATCTGGTAGCGGTTGAAGAGCCAGATCGGGAAGAGGATGATGAGCACCATCAGCATCGTCACCGCCGCGGCCCGCTGCCAGTCGAGGTTGATGAAGAATTCGTTCCACATCATGCGGCCGATGTTCAGGATCGAGATGCCGCCGAGCAGCTCGGGGATCACGTATTCCCCCACCGCCGGGATGAAGACGAGGAGCGAGCCGGCGAGAATCCCCTCGCGCGACAAGGGCACGGTCACCAGCCAGAAACGCTGCCAAGGCCGCGCCCCCAGATCGGCCGCCGCTTCCAGCAGCCGCCGGTCGAGCTTGACGAGGTTGGAGTACAGCGGCAGGATCATGAAGGGGATATAGCCATAGACCATGCCCACCATGAAGGAAAACTTGGTAAACATCAACTGCAGCGGCTCATCCACGATGCCAGCCCACAGCAGGAACTGGTTGAGCAGGCCGTTGGCGTCCAGGATGTTCTTCCACGCATAAATGCGGATGAGGAACGGCGTCCAGAACGGCAGCATGATGAGCATCAGCATCACCGGCCGCAGCGTCGGGAAACTCTGGGCCAGGAAATAGGCGAAGGGATAGCCGATGACGAGGCACAGCAAGGTCGTCAGCAGCGCATAGCCCACCGACGAGAGATAGGTGAGCAGATAGACGTCGTCCTGCATCACGCTCAGATAGGCATCGAAATGCAGCTTGATGCTGAGCGTGCCCTCTTCCAGCCACGAGATCAGAGGTTCGAACCCCACCCCGACGGCATCGGCGTGGGAAAAACTGATCTTGAGCAGAATCAGGAAAGGCAGCAGCAGAAAGACGAAGAGGAAGAACTCCGGCACGCCGATCACGAACCAGCGACCCGGCGGCAACCAGGGGCGACGCAGCATGGCGATCTCCTGCAGCGGGCGTTTCACTCGACGATGACCACGGGCGCCGACGGCATCCAATGCGCCGTCACGCGCACCCCAAGCTCATAGGGCTCCTCATAGCGATCGACGTTGGTGACGGTGACGCGCAAACGGCGCCCCGAGGGCAACTCGATCTCATAGGCGGTATAGCTGCCCATGTAGCTGCGCGCCGCCACCGTCCCCTGTACGGCGTTGTAGGGAAGATCCTGCCAGCCGGGCTCGAGCGAGATCTTCTCGGGACGAAGGGCCACGGTAAGCGTCATCCCCTGTTTCCCCTCCACGCCGTGCCCGACGTGGAACAGGCACTCCGGCGTCTGGATCTCGCAGTAATGCGGCTCATCGACCACGAGCTCCCCGTCGAAGAGATTGACGCTGCCGATGAAATCGGCCACGAAGCGGTTCTTCGGATTCTCATAGACCTCGCTGGGCGTGCCGATCTGCAGGAAACGGCCCTCGCGCATCACTGCGATGCGATCGGCCATCGTCATCGCCTCTTCCTGGTCATGGGTGACGATGACACAGGTCAGTCCCACCTGCCGCAGGATATGGACCAATTCGATCTGCGTGCGCTCGCGCAGTTTGCGATCCAACGCCCCCATCGGCTCGTCGAGCAGCAGCAGCTTGGGACGCTTGGCCAGGCTGCGCGCCAGCGCCACGCGCTGCTGCTGCCCGCCCGAGAGCTGATGCGGCTTTCTTTTGGCATAAGGCTTGAGCTGTACCAGATCGAGCATCTGCTCGACGCGCTCGGCGATCTGCGCCTTGGGCATCCCCTCGCGCTTGAGACCGAAGGCGATGTTGTCATACACCGTCAGATGGGGGAAGAGGGCGTAGGACTGGAACATCATGTTGATCGGCCGCTCGTAAGGCGGCAGAGCCGTGATGTCCTGGCCGTCGAGTACGATGCGTCCGGCCGTCGGTACCTCGAAACCGGCCAGCATCCGCAGCAGCGTCGTCTTGCCACAGCCCGACGAACCGAGCAGGGCAAAGATCTCGCCCTGCTCGATGGTCAGGTTCACATTATTGACGGCAACGACTTCGTCATACTCTTTACGTATGGACTCGATCTTCAGGAAATCGGGCGCACCCCCGGCGGCATCGGCGCGAGCAGCGACGGTCTGGTTCATGACGGTGCCGAAACTCCTCAGAAAGTGATGGGAGAAAGATTTGCGCCCCGGTCGGAACCGGGGCGCGTAGAGTCACTTCATGCCAAACTTCATTCAGCGATTGGTGCGGAATTTCGTATAGTACTGCGTCACCAAGCGCCGTTCCTCATTGCTATAGACTTTCGGCGGACGGAGCTTGCGCATCAGCTCCGGCTTGAGGAACACATAGTCGTTGCTCTTGATCGAGGCGTCGACATACGGCAAGGACGCTGGCACCGGATTGGCATAGAAAACGGTATTGGTGTCGGCCGCGATCACCTCCGGCCGCAACCGATAGTCGAGAAACTTGTAGGCATTGTCGACGTGCTTCGCGTCGGCCGGAATCGCCACCGTATCGACGAGCAGCACCCCGCCGTGCGTGGGCGGGAACACCTTGATGTTCACCCCATTCTTCGCTTCCTTGGCCCGGTTGGCGGCAATGCCGATGTCGCCGGACCAGCCGAAGGACAAGCAGAGATTGCCGCCGGCCAAATCATTGATATAGCCACTCGAAGAGAGCTGCGTCACGTAGGGCCGGATCTTGTCGACCATCTCCCAGGCGCGGCGGAAATCCTCCGGATTGTGGCTATCCACGGGAATGTTCAGATAATTGAACGCCGCCTCCATGATGTCGCCGCCGGAATCGAGCAGCGAGATGCCGCAACTCTTCAGTTTGCTCGCATACTCGGGCTTGAAGAGCAGATCCCAGGGGTTCTCGGGCATGGGCATGCCGTCGAGCGCCTTTTGCACCTTGTCGACGTTGATCCCCACCGTGGTATATCCCCACATCCAGGGAATGAGGTATTGGTTGCCCGGATCCATCGTCGCGAGCAGTTTCATGAGCTCGGGATCGAGGTTCTTGTAATTGGGGATTTTCGACTTGTCGATCGGCTTGAAGAACCCCGCCTTGATCTCGATCGCCGCCCAGTTGGCCGAAGGAACGACGATGTCGTAGCCGGTGTTGCCCGCGGCGAGCTTGGCAAACAGCGTCTCGTTCGAATCGAAGGTGTCGTAGCGCACCTTGATTCCGGTTTCCTTCTCGAAATTGGGGAGGGTAGTCGGGGCGATGTAATCCGACCAGTTGTAGATATTGAGCTGCTTGTCGTCCGAAGCCGCCTGCGCCGCGCCCACCGCCGCGCAGCACGTCAACGCAGTCGCTGCCGCCACGCGCCGCCACGACACCGCAGCGGTTTTCACGAACGGCAACCGTCCGAAAAGGGTCTGCAACATCTCGTCGCCTCCTTTGCTGAAAAGGGAAAAAAAACCGTGCCCCGTGGCTTGCGCTCGCCTCGCGCGCGCCTGGATGCGGCCAACGCGGACAAGCGCGAAGTGTAGCAAACCCCGAGCCCAAGCGGGGCATCCACGACATGATCTGTAAAAAATTTCCCCGATAGGCTCAGACAACGAAATAGACTGAAAACAAAAAGAAAATTCGATTGGACAGAAGGTTCGGCAGAACCTATGCTGAACTTGCTGAACCTGGGCAGGATAGAGCCATGCTGACCTTGCGCGACTGCCTCGACTATTGCAGCCTCACCGAAGAAGAAATCGGGCTGCTGGCCGAGCATCATGACCTCCCCGCCGAAGCCGCCGGCCTCATCGCCTGCAGCCTCTCCCAATCCGACGAAGGCATCGTCGTGCTGACCAACTGGCTGCTCGAGATCGCCGAGCGCGCCATTGAAGACGGCAATGCCGCCAAGGCGCAGCAGGCGCACGAAGCCTGCAAGCGGCTGCTCGCCGATCACCCCTTGCGTGCTCCCGACAACGCGGGTTCATGAGCGGCGCCGTTGCGCCTGCGCATCCAGCTCGCGCAGGTGCTCCAGTTTGGCGCGGATCTTCGCCTCCAACCCCCGTTCCACCGGCCGGTACCAGCGCTGCGGCGCCATCCCGTCGGGGAAATAGCGCTCGCCGGCAGCGTATCCTTCTGGCTCGTCGTGCGGATAGCGGTAGGTCTTGCCGAAGCCCAGCTCCTTCATGAGCCGGGTGGGGGCATTCCTCAGATGCACCGGCACCGGGCGCGA
This sequence comes from Tepidiphilus thermophilus, assembly GCF_001418245.1. Classification (NCBI taxonomy): domain Bacteria; kingdom Pseudomonadati; phylum Pseudomonadota; class Hydrogenophilia; order Hydrogenophilales; family Hydrogenophilaceae; genus Tepidiphilus; species Tepidiphilus thermophilus. Next base: position 73,354 of record NZ_LIPU01000005.1, on the reverse strand, counting down.
GCCGTCCTGACGCACGAAAGCGCGCGCGGCGTTGTAGGCAAGGTAGACGGCGTTCGACTTCGGCGCACAGGCCAGATACACCACCGCCTCGGCAAGCGCCAGCTCCCCTTCGGGGGAACCCAGCCGCTCGTAGGCGGCGCAGGCATCGAGCGCGAGCGTGAGCGAGCGCGGATCGGCAAGGCCCACGTCTTCGCTCGCCATGCGTACGATGCGCCGCCCCAGATAGAGCGGATCGGCGCCACCGTCGAGCATACGCACGAACCAATAGAGCGCGGCGTCGGGGTCGGAGCCGCGCACCGCCTTGTGCAGGGCCGAGATCTGGTCATAGAAGGCGTCGCCTCCCTTGTCGAAGCGCCGCAGCCGCTCGCCCATCACCGAACGCGCGAACGGCACGTCGATCACCGCCTGCCCCCGGGCTCGCGCCGCCTGCCACAGCCATTCCACGTCGTTCAACAGCCGCCGCGCGTCCCCGTCAGCGAGTTCGACCAGCATGGCGCGCGCCGCATCGTCCAAGGGTACCGCCTCCTCGGGAAAACGCGCCTCGGCGCGAGCGAGCAGCGTCGTGAGCGCCGTTGCATCCAGAGGCTCGAGCCGCAGCACGGTGGTGCGTGACAACAGCGCCGAATTCACTTCGAACGAAGGGTTCTCGGTGGTGGCGCCGATGAAAGTGACCAACCCCTCCTCGACCTGATGCAGGAAGGCGTCCTGCTGCGCCTTGTTGAAGCGGTGCACCTCGTCGACGAAGAGCACCGTCGTACCGCCGCGCTCGCGCTCGGCCCGGGCTTCGTCGATCGCCGCGCGGATCTCCTTCACCCCCGCCATGACGGCCGACAGCGCGATGAAACGCGCCCCTACCGCCTGCGCGAGCAAGCGCGCGAGCGTGGTCTTTCCCACACCGGGCGGACCCCACAGGATCATGGAGAAGAGCCGCCCCTGCTCCCAGGCAACCCGCAGCGGCTTGCCCGGCCCGAGCAGATGCTCCTGCCCCACCACCTCGTCGAGGTGCTGCGGACGCATGCGCTCGGCGAGCGGCGCGCGCGCCTCCCCGCTCATCGACGCCCCGGTTGGTTTTCCAGCACCTTGGTGCCGGGCGGCGCAGTAAAGGCGAACTCGGCCGGCGGCACCGACCAGGCCCGCGCAAACTCGGTGAACGTGATCTCGCTCGTCTGGCCGAAATGATCTTCGAGGCGCATGCGCAGCAGCCGCTCTCCTTCGCCTTCGACCACGACGCGCACGATGCCGGCCTCTGCCGAGCGAGCCCGCAGGCGCACCGCCCAGTGATCCCCTTCCACTTGCCCCCCCTCGGGGGCGAACTCGCGGTGCAGCGCCTGGGCGTCGGCCAGGATCGCCACCGGCGAGCCGGAGAGCGCCTGCGCGAGCGGCGTCACCACCACTTGCTCCAGATCCGCGTCCCACACCTGCACGGCCTTGCCGTCGCTCACCACCAGCTGGCGCGCCGGTGCCGTCACCTCCCAGCGGAAACGGCTCGGCCGCTCATAGACGAAACGCCCCTCGGAGCGTTGCACCACCCGCCCCTGCGGGTCGAGCACCTCCTGGCGGAAACGCCCCTGGGCCGCGCCCGTCTGCGTCACGAAGGATTCGAGCCGCCGCACCGCCTCCTCGGCCACGCTCTGCTGAGCGATGGCCGCTCCAGCCCACAGCATTGCCCACAGCGCCAACACCCATCCCGCAAAACCTTTCTTCACACCTCTTCTCCCCGCGCCGGCACCAGCACCTGGCGGTTGCCATTGTGCTCCGGCGGCGACACCAGTCCCGCGCGTTCCATCGCCTCGATGAGCCGCGCCGCCCGGTTGTACCCGATGCGCAGATGCCGCTGCACCAAGGAAATCGAGGGCCGGCGCGTGCGCAGCACCACTTCCACCGCCTGATCGTACAAAGGGTCGTTCTCCTCGCCCCCGTCCGGACTTTCCAGCCCTTCCTCTTCCTCCTCGGGCTCGGCGAGCACCTCCTCGACGTAGCGCGGCGGCCCCAGCCGCTTGAGGTATTCGACCACCCGATGCACTTCGTCGTCGGCGACGAAGGCCCCGTGCACCCGCTGCGGCATGCCGGTTCCGGGCGCGAGGTAGAGCATGTCCCCCATGCCGAGCAAGGTCTCGGCCCCCATCTGATCGAGAATGGTGCGCGAATCGATCTTCGAGGAAACCTGGAAAGCGATGCGCGTGGGGACGTTGGCCTTGATGAGCCCGGTGATCACGTCCACCGAAGGCCGCTGCGTCGCCAAGATGAGGTGGATGCCAGCCGCGCGCGCCTTCTGCGCGAGCCGCGCGATGAGCTCCTCGATGCGCTTGCCCACCACCATCATCAGGTCGGCGAGCTCGTCGACCACGACGACGATGTAGGGCATCTTCTCCAGCGGCTCGGGCGAATCCGGCGTGAGCGAAAAGGGGTTGCCGAGATATTCGCCCTCGCGCTGCGCCCGCTCGAGCAAGGCGTTGTAGCCGGCGATGTTGCGCACCCCCAGCGCTGCCATCAGCTTGTAGCGCCGCTCCATCTCGCCCACGCACCAGTCGAGCGCCTGGGCCGCAAGCCGCATGTCGGTGACCACCGGCGCGAGCAGGTGCGGGATCCCCTCGTAGATCGACAGCTCCAGCATCTTGGGGTCGACCATGATGAGGCGCACCCGTTCCGGTGTCGATTTGTAGATGAGCGACAGGATCATGGCGTTGATGCCCACCGATTTACCCGAGCCGGTGGTGCCGGCCACCAGCAGGTGCGGCATCTTGGCCAGATCCGCCACCACCGGCTGCCCGGCGATGTCCTTGCCCAGGCACAGCGTCAGGGGCGAAGCCATCTCGCGATAGGCACGCGAGTCGAGCACTTCGCTCAAACGCACGATCTGGCGCTTCGGATTGGGTACTTCGAGCGCCATGCACGATTTCCCCGGCACGATCTCGACCACGCGAATCGACACGAGCGACAGCGCCCGCGCCAGGTCCTTGGCCAGGTTGACGATCTGCGCCCCCTTCACGCCCGTGGCCGGCTCGATTTCGTAGCGCGTCACCACCGGGCCGGGAATCGTCCCGACCACCTGCACGCGCACGCCGAACTCGGCGAGCTTGCTCTCGATGAGCCGGGCGGTGGCCGCCATCGTCTCGGCGCTCACCGACACCGTGGCGGGCGCAGGCGCATCGAGCAGTGCCAGGGGCGGCAGCGGTTCGAGCGTTCCTTCGTTTGCCGGAACGTGCGCGGCGCCCGCACGACTGCGCCCATGCTCGATCGGCTGCTTCGGCGACGGCGGTCTGTGCACCGCTTCGTCAGACGTCTCCGGCCTGCTGGCGGCGGCCTGAGCATCTTCCGCCCGAACGGAAGGGCGCGGCGCGACCGCAGGACTTTCTTCCGTCCCCAGACTCGGCTCGACGCGCGGCGGCACAGCACTGCGCCCGGGGGCGGTACGCCGTGCCTGCCAGCGGGCACGCAGGGCGCCAACCCCCGAAAGGAAGCGTTCCCATCGCCGACGCCAAGAGAGATCTAGACCCTCCGTTTCGCCGCGAGAAAAAACGAATCTCCCCCCACCGCCGGGCGCCGCGGCCCGCTGCCGCTCCCAATGCCGCTGCAGCGCACCGACGGCCGTCTCGACCCCGGCACCGATGCACTCACACACGTCGAGCCAGGACATCCCGAAGGTCAGGCTGACGGCAGCCATCCACAGCGCGAGCAGAAGGAGCGTTCCTCCGGTGAAACCGAATTCGCGCGCGACCGTCTCGGCCAAGGTCACGCCGATCACCCCTCCCGGGCCCGAGCCCTGAGGCAACGAGAAAGTGTGGGCATGGAAGCGCAAGGCCTCCAGAGCGCTGCTCGACAAAAGCAAGAGAAGGAGCCCCGCAGCCGCCACCGCAAAGGAAGCCCTCCAGCCCCGTTCCGGGCCTTCGAGGCCGTGCCACAGGCGCCAGGCGGACCACAGACCCCGCACCGCAAACGCGAGCATCCACCAGGCGGAAATCCCGAACAGCGACAGGAAGAGATCCGCCAGCCAGGCCCCGACCCGCCCGCCGGGGTTTGCGATGGACTCCACCGCCGCATCGCGGGACCAACCCGGATCGGAGGGGGAGTACCCAATGAAAATCAAGGCGAAATACACACCGAGCGCGGCGAGCAGCACCCAGACGAGTTCCCGCGCACCGCGGGAAGCACGCAACGAGGCGATCCAGTTCATCGGCAAGGCCGTACCGCACGGAAAGGAAGGAAAATTATACGCCAGCGCCCATCCCCCTCGGCACAGCGAGGGCAGCAGCAAGCGTAAGCATTCTATAATTGGATTCATGGGCCCAGCCTCGCGCCCTGCCTGCTTTCTTCTTCGGAGTCCTCGCATGAACCCCCGCCACAGCCGTCTCATCATCCTCGGTTCCGGTCCCGCCGGTTACACCGCCGCCATCTACGCCGCTCGCGCCAACCTCGAGCCCGTCCTCATCACCGGGCTTGCACAAGGCGGCCAGCTCATGACCACCACCGAGGTAGACAACTGGCCCGCCGAGCCCGAAGGCGTCCAGGGACCGGAGCTCATGGAGCGTTTCGAGAAACACGCCCGGCGCTTCGGCACCGAAATCGTGTTCGACCACATCCACACGGCCGATCTCTCGCAGCGCCCCTTCCGCCTCACGGGCGACGCCGGCAGCTACACCTGCGACGCGCTCATCATCGCCACTGGCGCCACCGCCAAGTACCTCGGGCTGCCCTCGGAAGAAAAGTTCATGGGCCGGGGCGTGTCGGCCTGTGCCACCTGCGACGGATTCTTCTACAAAGGCGAGGACGTCGCCGTCATCGGCGGCGGCAACACCGCCGTCGAAGAGGCGCTCTATCTCGCCAACATCGCGCGCAAAGTCACCCTGGTACATCGCCGCCGGCAGTTCCGTGCCGAAAAGATCATGGTCGACAAGCTCATGGAGAAAGTCGCCGCGGGCAAGATCGAGCTGGTGCTCGACAGCGTGGTCGACGAGATCCTGGGCGACGACTCCGGCGTGACCGGGGTGCGGGTGAAGAACGTGGTCGATGGCGGCACGCGCGAGATCCCCGTCAAAGGCGTGTTCGTCGCCATCGGGCACAAGCCCAATACCGAGCTTTTCGTCGGACAGCTCGACATGGAGAACGGCTACCTCGTCACGCGCGGCGGTCGCCACGGCAACGCCACGGCCACCTCGATCGAAGGGGTGTTCGCCGCCGGCGACGTGCAAGACCCCGTCTATCGTCAGGCCGTCACCAGCGCCGGCAGCGGCTGCATGGCCGCGCTCGACGCCGAACGCTATCTCGACGGCATGGAAAGCTGAATCCCATGGCCCGCCCTCGCCCGCCGGCCTGGGCGGCCCCCTTGGCTGCGCTCAAAAAAGGGAAGGCCGCCCCGCCCGGTGCCGCCCCCCGACAGGCACCCGCCGAAGAAGCAGACTGGCGCGCGGGCGTTCGTCCTCTCACATTCCCGCCGCGGGTGGAGCCCGAGCGCCCGCGCCCGGCGCCGGTGCCGCGACAAAAGCTCGCCGACGAACGCACCATCCTCGCCGAGGAGCTGCTCGCCCCGCTGGAACTCGAAGACTGGCTGGAAGCCGATGAGAGCACCCACTTCCTGCGCCCCGGCGTGCCGCGGCGCGTGCTCACCGACCTGCGGCGCAGCCGCTGGGCGCTGCAAGGCGAAGTCGACCTGCATGGCCTCACGCGGCTCGAGGCGCGCGAGGCGCTCTCGGCCTACCTCACCCGCGCCCGGCGCCAGGGGCTGCGCTGTATCCGCGTCATCCACGGCAAGGGTCTGCGCTCGCCAGGCGGTTTCTCCGTGCTGCGCCACCTGTCGCGGCGCTGGCTTGCGCAGCGCGACGAGATCCTCGCCTTCTGCGAAGCCCCGCCCACGCGCGGCGGCAGTGGCGCGCTCATCGTGCTGCTGCGCGCGCCCCGCGAATGACTCGGCTCAGATCGCGTTGCCGTCGGTCTCGCCGGTGCGGATGCGGATCACCTGCTCGACCGGCAGCACGAAGATCTTGCCGTCGCCGATCTTGCCGGTGCGCGCCGTCTCCATGATGACGTCGACCACCTGGGCGACGCGATCGTCGGTGACGACCACCTCCACCTTGATCTTCGGCAGGAAATCGACCACGTATTCGGCGCCGCGATAGAGCTCCGTGTGCCCTTTCTGCCGGCCGAAGCCCTTGACCTCCGTGACGGTCAGGCCGCTCACGCCGATCTCGGAGAGCGCCTCGCGCACCTCGTCGAGCTTGAACGGCTTGATGATCGCCTCGATCTTTTTCATGCCCCGCTCTCCTCGTCGTATTCGTCGGCATAGCGCGCCGTGATGGGATAGCGCCAATCGCGCCCGAAGGCACGACGACTCACCCGCACGCCGATCGGCGCCTGGCGCCGTTTGTACTCGCTGCGCTTCAAAAGGGTGACGGCACGACGCACCGCCGCAGCGTCGAACCCAGCGGCGATGATCTCCCGTGGCGAGCATTCCCATTCCATGTAGCGCTCGATGATCTGATCGAGCACGTCGTAGGGCGGCAAGGAATCCTGGTCGCACTGGTTGGGTTTGAGCTCGGCCGAAGGCGGACGCGTGATGATGCGTTCGGGAATCACCTCACCATTGCGGTTGCGCCAGCGCGCGAGCCGATACACTTGAGTCTTATACACATCCTTGAGCACGGCAAAGCCGCCTGCCATGTCGCCGTAGAGCGTGGCGTAGCCGGTGGCCATCTCGCTCTTGTTGCCGGTGGTGAGCACCAGCGCCCCTGTCTTGTTGGAAAGCGCCATGAGCAGCACCCCGCGGATGCGCGACTGCAGATTCTCTTCGGTGGTATCCGGCGGCAAGCCGGCGAAGAAAGGCTCCAGCATCGCCGAGAACGTATTCATCGCCGGCTCGATGGGAATGACGTCGTAACGCACCCCGAGCCGGGCGGCGAGCGTCGCGGCATCTTCCAGGCTCATGGTCGCCGTATAGGGCGAAGGCAGCATCACGGCGCGCACGCGCTCGGGCCCAAGCGCGTCGACGGCAAGGCACAGCGTGAGCGCAGAGTCGATGCCGCCCGAGAGCCCGATGATCGCGCCGGGGAAACCGTTCTTGCCGAGATAATCGCGCACCCCCAGCACCAGCGCCCGATAGAGCTCCTCCTCGGGCGGCAAGGGATCGAAGCAAGGGGCATGCGGCTGCCAACTCCCCTCGCGCCACTCGAGCACCGCCTCTGCCTCGGCGAAGAACGGTCCCTGCCAGGCCAAGGCGCCTTGCGCATCGACGGCGAAAGAAGCACCGTCGAAGACGAGCTCGTCCTGCCCTCCAACCAGGTTGGCATAGAGCATCGCCCGGCCAGAGGCCCGGACCCGCTCGGCGACTACGGCCTGGCGCTCACGCCACTTCTGCTGGTGATAGGGCGACGCGTTGAGCGCCACGACGAGCTCCGCCCCCTGCACCGCCGTCTCTTCCACCGGCCCGGCCGACCAGGCATCCTCGCAGATCACCACCCCCACCCGAACGCCGCGGTGGGTGAAGACGAAGGGCTCATTGCCAGCGCAGAAGTAACGTTTCTCGTCGAAGACGGCGTAGTTCGGCAGCAGACGCTTGCGATAGATCCCGTCGATACGGCCGCCGCGCAGCAGCGCCGCTGCGTTGAAGCGACCGCCCTCGTCGGCCCAAGGCACGCCCACGAGAAGCGCCGGACCCTCCTCGGTAGTGAGCGCCGCCAGCGATTCCAGATGACGCCGCGCCGCGCGATAAAAATCGGGGCGCAGGAGCAGGTCTTCCGGCGGATAGCCGCTCAGGGCGAGCTCCGGCGTGAGGACGAGCTCCGCGCCCTGTGCGGCAAGCCGCGCGAACACCCCAGCGATGAGCGCCGCGTTGTGGGCGAAATCCCCCACCACCGGATCGATCTGGGCCAGGCCCAGGCGCAGCGCGTTCATCCTCTCTGCGCCGTTTTACTGGGCTGACGAGGCATTCTTCACGCCGGCGAGGATCTCCTGCTTGGCCTCCTCGACGCCCGCCCAGCCGAGCACCTTGACCCACTTGCCCGGCTCCAGATCTTTGTAGTGTTCGAAGAAATGCACGGTCTGTTTCAGCAGGAGCTCCGGAAGATCCTCGAGCGAGTGCACCTTGTCGTAGAGCGGCGTGAGCTTGGACACCGGAACCGCCACCACCTTGGCATCGACTCCCGATTCGTCTTCCATCTTCAGCAGGCCCACCGGACGGCAGCGGATCACCACCCCCGGTTGCAGCGGAAACGGCGTGACCACGAGCACGTCGACCGGATCGCCGTCACCGGCCACCGTGTGCGGCACATAGCCGTAATTGAGCGGATAGCGCATCGTCGTACCCATGAAGCGATCGACGAAAATGGCGCCGCTATCCTTGTCTACCTCGAACTTGATCGGATCGGACTGTGCCGGGATCTCGATGATGACGTTGATGTCGTTGGGCACGTCCTTGCCGGCGGAAACGCGTTCGAAAGCCATGAAAACTCCTCCCTCGTACGAAAAAACCCCAACCGGCGGCGTGCGCCGGCCCTGTCGAGGAGGATTATATAACGGCAGCCTGCGGCTTCAGGGGTGGCAGACCACGCCCTGCCAGATCATGCCGCCCAGCTGCGGCGCGCGCCACAGGCCGAGAAGCCCGAAGGCGACCACCAAGAAGCCCGCGGCGCGGCGCACCCAAGGGTGTCCCGCCACGTTGCGAAAACGCCGCAACAGCAACCCGGCGGCGAGCAGATTGGGCAGCGTCCCAAGGCCGAAGGCGAACATCACCCCGGCACCGCGCACCCCGTCGCCCGCCAGCAGCGCCGTCGCAAGCACGCTATAGACGAGCCCACAGGGCAGGAACCCCCACAGTAGACCGAGCGGAAACGCCTGCGCCACCGAGCGCACCGGCAGGAAACGGCGCGTGAGCGGCTGGATCCGCTGCCAGAGTCGGTGGCCGGCGCGCTCGAATGGCGCGAGCCAGCGCGTCTGGCCGAGGAAATAGAGCCCCATGGCCACCAGCATGAGGTTGGCGAGCACGTAGAGCGTGAGCTGCACCGGCAGCACCCCTTCGAGCATCCCGCCGATCGCCCCCAGCCAGCCCAACAGCGCCCCCAGCAGGGTATAGGTGGTGATGCGTCCGAGGTTGTAGGCCAGATGCAGCGGCCACTTCGCCCCCTGCGCCGTCTGCAGCGACAGCGCGCCGACGATGCCGCCGCACATGCCGAGGCAATGCACCCCGCCCAGGAGCCCGATGAGGAAGACCGCGAGGAAACCGCTCCAGGCCACGTCGCCGCCTCAGATCACGCGCGAATAGCGGGCGCGTTCGCGGTCGTGGCGCAGGTAGCGGTCGAACACCATGGCGATCGCCCGCACCAGCAGCCGCCCCGGCGGCAGTACCGTGATCCAGCGATCTCCGATCTCCACCAACCCCGCCTCGGCCATGCGCGCCAGGTCGTTCAGCTCCGGCGCGAAATAACGGCGGAAGTCGATGAGATGCGCGATCTCGATCGATTCGATCGACAGCTCGAAATGGCACATCAACGCCTGGATGATGGAACGGCGCAGCACGTCGTCGGCGGTCAGTTCCACCCCGCGCAGCACCGGCAGCTCACCGCGCTCGAGCGCGTCGTAGTAGTCTTCCTCGGTCTTGTGATTCTGCGCGTAGATCGCCCCCAGCTTGCTGATGGAGGAGATGCCGAAAGCGATCATGTCGCACTCGGCCTGGGTCGAATAGCCCTGGAAATTGCGGTGCAGGCGCCCCTGCTGCTGGGCGATCGTCAGCTCGTCGTCGGGCTTGGCGAAGTGATCCATGCCGATATAGACGTAGCCGGCATCGACCAGACGCTCGATGGCGTACTTCATGATGCCGAGCTTGTCGGCCGCCGTGGGCAGGGCCGCCTCCTCGATGCGCCGCTGCGGCTTGAAGAGCCGCGGCAGGTGGGCATAGCTGTAGAGCGAGAGGCGATCGGGCGAGAGTTCGATCACCCGTTCGAGGGTAGCGGCGAACCGCTCCACCGTCTGGTGCGGCAAACCATAGATGAGATCCATGCTCACCGACTTGAAGCCATTGTCGCGCGCCGCTTCCAGCACCGCCGCCGTCTCGTCGAAACTCTGGATGCGATTGACCGCGGCCTGCACCAGCGGGTCGAAGTCCTGCACCCCGATGCTCATGCGGTTGAATCCGAGCTCGGCGAGCAAGGCCACCTGCGCCGCATCCACCTTGCGCGGGTCGACCTCGATGGAGAATTCCCCATGCTCGGCGAGCTGGAAATGCGCCCGGATCGCCGCCATCAACCGGCGCATCTCGTCTTCGGCCAGGAAAGTGGGCGTGCCGCCGCCCAGGTGCAGCTGGGTAACCTCACGGCCGCCAGCCAGATGCCCATCGACGAGCTCGATCTCGCGCTCGAGGAAATCGAGGTAGCGCGCGCTGCGGGAATGATCCTTGGTGATGATCTTGTTGCAGGCGCAATAGTAACAGATCGTATTGCAGAAGGGGATGTGCACGTATAATGACAGCGGCCGGTTGAGCCCCCCCACCTCGCGGCTGCCAAGCCAGCGGGCATACTGGGCCGGCCCGAAGGCTTCGACGAAGCGATCGGCCGTGGGGTAAGAGGTATAACGCGGCCCGCTGATGTCGAAACGACGGATCAGCTCCGGGTCGACGACGAGACGATGGGTTTCCTGCATCGCGGTGCTCATGAACGCCTGCGGCAACCTCCATAATATGGCACGAAACGGCCGACGATGAGTTGACCGCCATCAACGAAAACGTTTCCTTTACCCCCAGAGAAGCGCCATGGACCTCCAACTTCCGCCCACCCTGCGCCAGCTGCGAGTGGCCTGCTCCCAGTGCAACCTCATGGAGCTGTGCCTGCCAGTCGGGCTGAGCGAAGAAGACGTCGCCCGCATCGAGGAACTCATCGGAACGCGGCGCAAGCTCAAACGCCATCAAGCGCTCTACGAGGTGCGCAGCCCCTTCCAAGCACTCTACGCCATCCGCGCCGGCTCGTTCAAGACCACCATCGTGCTTGAGGACGGGCGGGAACAGGTCACCGGATTCCAGATGACCGGCGAGCTCCTGGGGCTGGACGGCATCAGCACGGGGCTGCACGTCGTCAGCGCCATCGCGCTCGAAGACAGCGAGGTGTGCGTGATCGAATACGCCCGCCTCGAAGCGCTCGCACGCGAAATCCACGGACTTCAAGCGCAATTTCACAAGGTGCTCTCGCGCGAGATCGTGCGCGAACAAAGTGTCATGATGCTGCTCGGCACCATGCGCGCCGAAGAGCGGCTTGCCGCATTCCTGCTCAACCTCGCCCAACGCTTCGCCGCCCGTGGATTCTCCGGCACGGAATTCCGGCTGCGGATGACGCGCGAAGAAATCGGCTCCTACCTCGGGCTCAAGCTCGAGACGGTCTCCCGCACCCTGTCGCACTTCCAGGAAGAAGGGCTCATCGAGGTGCAGCACAAAAACATCCGCCTGCGCGACCGGGAGCGCCTGCGCGCCCTCATCCAGGCACCCCTGTCGCACTGAATACGAACCGGCTCGCCGTCAGCGTTCGAGCACATAGCTTCCCGGTGCCTTTCCGAGCGAAGGCACGCTCGCCGGATCCTTCGGTGCCACCAGTTCGCCCGCCTGCGGCCTGAGCCAGGCGACCCAGTCTTCCCACCAGCTGTTGGGATGCTCGGATGCCGACTTGAGCCAGGAATCGGCCCGCGGCACCGAATCGGTGAGATCGCTCACCCAATACTTGCGTTTGGGCGGGTTCTTTGGCGGATTGACGATGCCCAGAATATGCCCCGAGCTCGACAGCACATAGCGCCGCGGACCGCGCACGTGCCGCATCAGCTTGAAGGTCTGCTGCCAAGGGGCGATGTGATCGTCCTCGGTGCCCACGGCATAGACCGGCTGCACGATCTGGCGTAGATCCACGGGAACCCCGGCCAAGGTCAGCGCATCGGGCTGGATGAGGCGGTTGTTGAGATAGAACTCGCGCAGATACCAGCAGTGCATCTTCGCCGGCATGCGCGTCGGATCCATGTTCCAATAGAGCACGTCGAAGGGCTCTGGCTCCTCGCCATAGAGCCAGCCGTGTACGATGTAGCGCCAGATGAGGCTGTTGGAGCGCAACAGGCGGAACGCCTCGGCCATATCCTCGCCGCGCAGATAGCCGTCGAGCTGCATCTTGCGGCAGAGAAAATCGACCGTGGCCGGATCGATGAAGACCTCGATGTCGCCCGGGGCGGAGAAATCGACGAGGGTCGTGAAGAAGGTCGCATCCGCCACAGGGCAGGCGTCCGCTCCCAGCTTACGGTTCATCACCGCGAGGTAGCTCGCCAGGGCCGTACCGCCGATGCAGTAGCCCACCGCATTGACCTTGTCGGCGCCGGTAATGGAACGCGCCGTCTCGACGAGCACGTCCACCCCCTGCATGAGATAGTCGTCGAAGGTCGTGTTGGCCATCTCGCGCGTGGGGTTCTTCCAGCTGATGATAAAGACTTCGAACCCTTGGTCGCACAGATACTTCACCAGGCTCTTGTCGGGAGTGAGATCGAGCACATAGAACTTGTTGATCCACGGCGGCACGATCACCACCGGACGGCGATGCACCTGCGGCCGGGTCGGCGCATAGCGGATGATCTCCACCAGCCCATTGCGGTGCACCACATCCCCCGGCGTCGTGGCGAGGTTCACCCCGACGTGGAAGTCGTCCGGCCGCGTCATCCGCACCTGCCCGGCCGCCAGATCGGCGAAAAAGTTCTTGAACCCTTCGAAGAGGCTCAACCCCCACGTCTTGGCGGCAAGCTCGCGCGCCTTGGGGTTGGTCCAAAAGAAATTGGTCGGTGCAAGCGCATTGACGAATTCCCCCGTCCAGAAAACGGCGCGGCGCCGTTCGCGCTCGTCGATCGCGGGGGTTTGGCGCACCATCTCGACCAGGGACTGCCCCCAACCGAGATAGCCCTGCTGCAGGGTCGACCACCAGACCGATTCGGTCCATACGGGATGGTCCCAACGGATGTCATAAGGCTCGGGAACGAAAGGCGGCTCGGCCGGCTGACCCGAGAGGCGCTGCGCGACATAGCGCATCAGCGCGACGTTGCGCTTGCCGAGCTCGATCTCCTTCGACCACAGCGCCACCGGATGCAAGGCCCAAAGCACCTGCGCGTGCAGAATGGGGGCGATGTTGCCCAAGGGATCGAAACTTCCCTCCATGGCGCGATGCACGATCTCCGCCACCTGTTCGGGCATCTCTTCGATGCGCCGTTCCACTTCCTCGCGCGGCTCCTGCCGCGGATTGCGTGCCCTACTTCTCGCCATGACGGCCTCCTCGTTGCCAAGAATCCTGCCACGTCTGACCGCGAGCCGGGATCTCGACGCTGGACCAACCGAGCTCGCTGCGGATCGTATCCGCGAACGCCTGAGATTGCCCCGATTCACCGTGCGTGACGAAACACTGCTGCGGCGGGCGCCGAAAACCGCGCAACCAGCCGAGCAAACCTTGCCGGTCAGCATGCGCCGACATGCTTCCTATCGTATGGAGACCGGCCCGTACCGCGATTCGTTCCCCGAAGATCGTCACCTGTTGCGCCCCATCGACGAGCCGTCGCCCCAAGGTACCCGCCGCCTGGAAACCAGCGATGACGATGGCGCACTCCGGTCGGGGCAAATTGTATTTTAGGTGATATTTGATGCGACCGGCCTCGCACATGCCACTGGCTGAAACAATCACCAACCCCGAGCGCACGCCGTTGAGCGCCATCGACTCCTCCACGCTTGACGTGAATCGCAGACGGAAACGGTCGCGGTTACGCTGCATCCAGGAAAAAAGCTCACGGCTGGGTTCATCCCACAGATCGAGGTGGCGCGCCGAGATCTCGCTCGCCTCGGTGGCCATGGGCGAGTCGACCACCACGTTGAGAGAATTCAAGCGGCCGCGGCGTACCAGATCGGCGAGCACCAGGATCATCTCTTGGGTACGACCGACGGCAAAGGCCGGGATCACGACGTTGCCCCGCGGCAGCGTCTGGCGCAGCACCGTCTCCAGCTCGGCGACCGACTCGTCCCATGGGCGATGTTCCCGATCGCCGTAGGTCGATTCGACCCAGACGACGTCGGCTTCAGGAATCAGCGCTGGATCGCGCACCAGGGGCCGCCCCGGCATGCCCAGATCCCCGCTGAACACCCAGCGGCGCAGCGCCCCGTCGCCGCGCTCGAGCTCCAGCTCGAGGATGGCCGACCCCAGGATGTGCCCGGCGTCATGAAACCTGGCCCGAACACCCGCCACCACGGGAAACCAGCGCCCATAATCGTGTCGCTGCAGCCAGCGCAGGCTCTCCTGTGCCTGCGCCACCGTGTAGAGCGGCGCATCGGAGACCATCAGACGGCGGCGGGTACGATGCGACTGTTTCGAGAGCCACTCCCATTCCTTTTCCTGGATGTGGGCGCTGTCGAGCAGCATCACCCGCAACAAATCGGCGGTCGCCTCCGTCACATGGATCGGCGCCCTTGCGCCCAAGGCCACCAGACGCGGCAGCAAACCGGAATGATCCAGATGCGCATGGGTGACGATCACCGCCTGCAGCGCCCAAGGATCGAACGCGAAGGCTTCCAGGTTCTTGCGCGTCGCCTCGCGCCCTCCCTGGAACATGCCGCACTCGACGAGAAACTCGCCGCCAGGCGCCGCCACGTGGTAACACGACCCCGTGACCTCTTGCACTCCCCCGAGGAAACGCACCTCGGGAAAGAGAGGAAGGTGCCGGCGCAAAAAATGGGGCGGCTCGCGACGGCGCCCTTTTCCTGCACCGTGTCCTTCATGGTTTTCGGCATCATTTCCCGGTCGTCGCCCTTTCTTCGTCATCTTGCACCTCGGCCGAGCGTGGTTATAATGGGTCGATGTTAACCTACTCGAGGAGGGAGCACGATGTTCAAACACATTCTGGTGCCGACGGACGGCTCGGATCTGTCGCGCAGCGCCTCTGAGCGCGCCGTCGCCTTTGCCAAAAGCATTGGCGCGAAAATCACCTTTTTCTACGCCCAACCGGATTTTCCGCTGCCGGTCTACGGCGAAGGCGCCCTGATCGACCCCACCACGCCGGATCAATTCCGCCGCGCGGCCAAGGAAGAAGCCGACCGGATCCTCGCCGAAGCCAAGGCGATGGCGGAAAAGGAAAACGTGCCGTGCGACACCGACACGGTGGTGAGCGACACGCCGTGGGAGGCGATCATCGACTGCGCCCAGCGCCACGGCTGCGACCTCATCTTCATGGCCTCACACGGCCGACGCGGTCTGGCGGGTCTCCTGCTCGGCAGCGAGACGCAAAAAGTGCTTACCCACAGCAAGCTGCCGGTGCTCGTCTACCGCTGAGCCCCTTTGCCCGCTGTACTCAAAAAAGGCCGCACGATGCGGCCTTTTCTCGTTTCGCGTTACGACAAACGGTGCTTCTGTTGCCCCGAAGAGGCGGCGGTGCTGCCACTTTTTTCCTCTTCCTGGATCTGCTGCTTGACGTAGCGGTAGATGTAAAACGCCATCACGATGATGAAGGCGATGGTGAAGAGGCTCAGCAAGCCAATCCCCGAAGAAAACAATTCACGCAGTGCATCCGACATGGCACGTCCCTCCTTTCAGTCTGCTGCAGGTACGAACGGTTCGATTTTCACCTCGCTCTCTGTGGGAACATGCACGGTCCCGTTCAGTCGCCACTCGCGGGACTCATCTTCGATCTGCACCAGCCAGCGCCCAGCGTTGAGCGGCGCAATCGGCGCGACGTAGCGCCCCTCGTCGCGCACCAGGCGCACCACCTGATCCATGCCGGCCCGAGTGGGATGGGTGAGCGTCACGACGAGAAAAGGCGGTCTCGCCTTGGCGCGCTCCTCGTCGAAGCGCAGGCGCAGACGCTCGGCATCGATGCTCACATAGGCGGTCAGGCCGAGCTCGCCGGCCTTCAGCGATCGATCCATCGTCTTGCGGATCGCCAAGCCTTCCTTGTAATAATCGTCGACCACCAAGCCATCCCAGGTCTTGATCGCCAGCCACAGGGTGATGAACCCGCCCACCACCGCTGCCGCCGGCGGCAGCATCAGCAGCCATGGCCATTTCTGGCGGTACCAGGGTATCGTCCGGGACGTATTGCGCGCATCCATCCGAGCTTCCATTGCCTTACTCCGGAATGATGAAGGTGGCCACTTCTCGCGTCACATCTTCGGGTTCGCCCACCACTTTGACCTCGAAATAGATCTTGTGCGTCCCGGCGGGGGCCGTTCCTGCCGGCGCCTGCACCTGCACCGTCAGCGGCAAGGTCGTCGCGGGCGGCACGTCGAACTCCGCCGGACCCTCGAGCTTGAGGTTGGGCAAACCACCCACCGTGAGCGTGAAGCGCCGCGGCCGTTCGACCATGTTCATGATGTTGAGCGTATAGACGTTCTCGATCCAGCCGCCGCGGATCTCGCGCGCGAGCGCGGCCCGGTCGCGCATCACGTCGACGCGCACGTCGGGCCGCGTGGCGATCTTCCAGAAGAGCACCGAAGCCACCACGATGAGGATGAGGCCATAGATGAGCACCCGCGGACGCAGCGCGCGCCGGATGGTCTGGGCGCGGTCCCAATGATTCGCCATCGCGTTTTCGGTGGTGTAGCGGATGAGCCCACGAGGGTAACCCATCTTGTCCATCACCTGGTTACAGGCATCGATGCAGGCGGCGCAGGCAATGCATTCATACTGCAGCCCGTTGCGGATGTCGATCCCCGTGGGACAGACCTGCACGCAGATGCCGCAGTCGATGCAATCCCCCAGGCCCAGCGACCGGGGATCGACCCCCTTCTTGCGCGGCCCGCGCGGCTCGCCGCGCTCGGCGTCGTAGGTGATGATGAGGGTGTCCGGGTCGAACATCACGCCCTGGAAGCGCGCATAAGGGCACATGTACTTGCATACCTGCTCGCGCAGCACCCCGGCGAGGAGGAAGGTAAACCCGGCGTAGAAGAAAATCCAGAAAGTCTCCCACGGGCCGAAGCTCCAGGAAAGCAGCTCATGCCACAGCTCTCTTTGCGGCGTGAAATAACTGACCAGCGTGAAGCCCGTGACGAGGGAAAAGATGATCCATACGGCGTATTTGGCGCCGCGCTTGAGGATTTTCTCCATGGTCCAGGGCGAAGCGTCGAGCTTGCGCCGCTTGATGTGATCGCCCTCGATCTTTTCCTCGAACCATAGGAAGATCTCGGTATAGACCGTCTGCGGACAGGTATAGCCGCACCACACACGCCCGGCCACGGCACTGAAGAAAAAGAGCGCGTAGGCCGACAGGATCAGGATGAGCGAGAGGTAGAAGACGTCCTGCGGCCAGAACACCCAGCCGAAGAGGTAGAACTTGCGCTCGACGAGATGGAAGAGCACCGCCTGACGGTCGTTCCAGGTGAGCCACGGAAAACCGTAGAAAATCGCCTGGGTGAGAAAGACGAAGAACCACCGCAGCCGCTGGAAAGGCCCCGTGGTGGAACGGACATAGAGTTTCTTGCGCTTGGCGTAGAGCGTGGAAGGCGCCTCTTCGGAAGCAGCGGCCTTCGCGGCAGGGCGCGTCTCGGCGGTTTTCAGCGGTTCGTTCATGATGAGGAAGACTCTTCGTCAGAACCCGCGTTCTTTATAGAACAGAAGCACTCCGGCGGGAAGGGAAGATGCGGCGAGACGTCCCCAGACGCCCCGCCGCGGGTTTTGCTGCCTCAGACCTTACTGCTTGTTGCTCAGGCCCCACACGTAGGCAGTGAGAATGTGGACCTTGTCCTCGCCCAGGAATTCCCCGAACGCCGGCATACGGTTCTGGATGCCGTTGGTCACGTTGGAGATGATCTGGGCCTCCGACGAGCCCCACAGCCAGATGTCGTCGGTGAGATTGGGCGCACCCAGCAGCGGATTCCCCTTGGCGTCCGGCCCGTGACAGACGGCGCAGTTCTCGGCAAAGACCTGGGCGCCCCGCTGCGCGCGCTGCGCGTCGTGCGACAGGCCCGAGAGCGAGCGCACGTAATTGGCCACGTCCTTCATCTGATCCTCGGAGAGGATGTCCTTGAAGGGTGGCATCACGCCCATGCGCCCCGCGGTGATGGTGGTCTTGATGTACTCGGGCGAGCCGTCCCCGCCCAGCCAGTCATGGTCAGTCAGGTTGGGGAAGCCCTTGGCCCCGCGCGCGTCGGCCCCGTGGCACTGCATGCAGTAGGCCTGGAAGAGCCGCTTGCCCATGCCCATCGCCTCGGGATCGGCCGCCACCGCTTTCACGTCCATGTTGCGGTATTTGGCGAACTTCGGACCATACTGCTCGTCGGCCTTCTTCATCTCCTGCTCCCACTGCCCCACCGAGGTCCACTTGGCGATGCCAGGGAAAGAGCCGAAGCCGGGGTAGATGATGAGGTAAGCGATGCCGAAGAAAATGGTGAGCCAGTACAGATACATCCACCAGCGCGGCAGCGGGTTGTTCCACTCCTGCAGCGTCTCGTCCCACTTGTGCGGCTGCAGCTCACCCACCTTGCCGCTCGCCCGCATGTTGGAGGCGATGATGAAGATGCAGAACGCGATACTCAGCGCCACGAGCACCATCACGTACGCGTTCCAGAACCCATTGATGAAGTCTGCCATTTTAGTTCCCTTCCTTGTGATCGTTGGCGAGCACCGGGTCGTCGTCCTCGAGGAACGGCAGGCGTGCGGCTTCTTCGAACGCCGGCTTGGCGGCGCGGCTGTACGCCCAAACGCAGATACCGATGAAGCAAAGGAACGACAGCACCGTCACCAAGGAACGCAGGTCGTTGATGTCCATCACGCCCTCCTCTCACTCACTGGAAATTGGACAACGCCCGGCCGAGGCCCTGCAGGTAGGCCACCAGGGCCTCCATCTCCGTCTTGCCCTCGAGCATGGACGGCGCCTGCGCGATCTCCTCGTCGGTGTAGGGGTGGCCCAAGGCACGAAGCGCCTTCATCTTGCCTTGGATGGCGTTGATATCGCGCTGGCTGATCGGCCGGTCGAGCCAGGGGAAGGCCGGCATGTTGGACTCTGGCACGACGTCGCGCGGGTTGCGCAGGTGCGCGATGTGCCAGTTGTCCGAATAGCGGCCGCCCACACGGTGCAGATCGGGACCGGTACGTTTGGACCCCCACTGGAAGGGGCGGTCGTAGATGTACTCGCCCGCCACCGAGTAGTGGCCATAACGCTCGGTCTCGGCCCGGAAGGGACGCACCATTTGCGAATGACAGTTGTAGCAGCCTTCGCGGATGTAGATGTCGCGACCGGTGAGGCGCAGCGCGTCGTAGGGTTTGACATCGAGCGGATTACCCTGCCGGTCGATCGGCTTGGTGGTCGAATGCTGGAAGAACAGCGGCACGATCTCGACCAGGCCACCAATGCTCACCACCAGCAAGGTGGCGATGATGAGCAGCGTGACGCTACGCTCGAGGATTTCGTGTTTGGAATTGGCCATGATTCACTCTCCCTCACGCATGGGCCGGAGCCAGCACCGGCGCATCGACGGGCTTGGCGCCCGCGACGGTCTTGAACACGTTGTAGGCCATCACCAGCATCCCGGTCAGGAACAACAGCCCGCCGAGCACCCGGATGGTCCAGAAGGGGTAGGAGGCCTTCACCGCCTCGACGAAGGCATAGGTGAGCGTGCCGTCGGGGTTGGTGGCGCGCCACATCAGACCCTGCATCACGCCCGAGATCCACATCGAGGCGATGTAGAGCACGATGCCGATGGTAGCGATCCAGAAGTGCGCCGTGACCAGATCCTTCGAGTACATCTCGACCTTGCCGTAGAGCCGCGGGATCAGGTAGTAGAGCGAACCGATGGTCACCATCGCCACCCAGCCGAGCGCCCCGGAGTGCACGTGACCCACGGTCCAGTCAGTGTAGTGCGACAGGGCGTTGACCGTCTTCACCGACATCATCGGGCCTTCGAAGGTCGACATGCCGTAGAAGGAGAGCGACACGATGAGGAACTTGAGGATCGGGTCGTCACGCAGCTTGTGCCAGGCACCGGAGAGCGTCATGATGCCGTTGATCATCCCACCCCAGGAAGGCGCGAGCAGGATGAGCGAGAAGATCATCCCCAGCGACTGGGTCCAGTCGGGCAGCGCAGTGTAGTGCAGGTGGTGCGGACCGGCCCACATGTAGGTGAAGATGAGGGCCCAGAAGTGCACCACGGAGAGCCGGTAAGAATACACCGGACGACCGGCCTGCTTGGGCACGAAGTAGTACATCATGCCCAGGAACCCGGCGGTGAGGAAGAAGCCCACGGCGTTGTGGCCGTACCACCACTGCACCATGGCATCCTGCGCCCCGGCGTAGGCCGAATAGGACTTCGGCGTGAGAAGACCGGCGGCAAGCACCGGAACTTCGGCGCTATTGACCACGTGCAGCAGCGCCACGGCGATGATGAAGGCGCCGTAGAACCAGTTGGCGACGTAGATGTGGCTCACCTGCCGCTTGGCGATGGTGCCGAAAAACACCACGGCGTACGACACCCACACCAGCGTGATGAGAATGTCGATCGGCCACTCGAGCTCGGCATACTCCTTGGCCGTCGTGAACCCGAGCGGCAAGGAGAGCGCGGCGAGCACGATCACCAGCTGCCAGCCCCAGAAAGTGAAGGCTGCCAAGCCCGGCGCAAAGAGCCGGGTGTGGCAGGTACGCTGCACCACGTAGTAGGACGTGGCGAAGAGCGCCGAGCCGCCGAAGGCGAAAATCACCGCGTTCGTGTGCAAGGGGCGCAAGCGCCCGAAGTGGAACCACTCGCCGAGCTGAGGGAAATTCAGCTGCGGCCAGACCAGCTGGGCGGCGATCAACACCCCGACCAGCATGCCTACGATGCCCCACACCACCGCCATGATGGCGAACTGGCGCACGACTTTGTAGTTATAAGTCGTTTCCGTTTGCATGGTCACCTCTCCAATGAGAACTTACCGAAATCACCCCGGCGCGTCCGCCGACTGCGACAGGCGGTAGGATACGCCGCACGTGCAAAGTCGTGTTGACTTCAGTCAACATTTTAGTCGATGGCGTAGCAAACGCAGGAAAAGTGTGGCGGCGGGGACAAAAAAAGGGGCACGCCCCAGCGTGCCCCAACCCCAACAGAGAGACAAGGAACCCAAAAACGGCTTGGATTCGCACCCAAACCGAGGAAGATTCTATTCCTTGTCTTCATAGAGGTTTTTGACGCAAGTCAAACAACATCACTTTTTTTCTTCATCCGCCGGCTTGCCTGAGGGAGGCACCGCATCGCCGGAGCCGGCCTCGTCCCTATCCTCGAAGAGGATGCGGTAGGCCGGCCCCTGCAGGTCGTCGAACTGTCCGCTCCTCACCGACCACCAGAAGACGAGCCCGATGACGAACACCAGCACCACCGACAGCGGAATCAGGATATAGAGGCTTTCCATCGTCTCACCTCGCGCGCTGCAGGCGCAGCGCATTGAGCACCACGCCCAGGGAACTCGCCGCCATGCCGAGCCCCGCCATCCACGGCGTCACCCAGCCGGCCATGGCGAAGGGGATGGCGAGCAGATTGTAGGCAAAGGCCCAGCGATGGTTCTGCGCCACGATCGCGAGCGTGCGCCGCGCATGGCGTATGGCGCGTGCGATGCCCGAGAGATCGTCGCCCAGCAGCACGACGTCGGCATTGAGTCGGGCGAGATCCGCCCCCCCACCCATCGCCACCGAGACATGCGCCCCCGCGAGCACCGGCGCGTCGTTGACGCCGTCGCCGACCATGGCGACCACCCGCCCCGGCTGCGCCATCACCTGACGCAAGGCGTCGATCTTGCCTTCGGGCGTGAGGCCGGCGCGGACCTCGTCGATGGCGAGCGTGCGCGCCACCGTTTCCGCGATCTCCGGCGCATCGCCGGAGAGCAGATGCGTGCGCAAACCGAGTCCATGAAGTTCGTGCAGCAGCTCCGGTGCCTCCTCACGCAGGACATCGGACAGACCGAAAACGGCGATCCAGCCGGTTTCGTCCCCCAGCGCCACGCGCGTGAGCGCACGATCATCGCTTGCGCGCGGCATCGCCTCGAGGGACAGCCCAAGCGTCGAGGCCACCCACTCGGGACGACCGATGCAGGTCCGTTTGCCGGCGACCCGGGCACTCAAGCCTTGGCCAGTGATGGCCTCGAATGCCGCGACCGGCACGTTTGCCGGCGCCGTCCCGGTGAACGCGCGTGCGATGGGGTGCTCGCTCGCCGCCTCCAGCGCCGCAGCGAGCGTCTGCGCCTGCCGCGCATCGCGCCCGGGCGCCGGCAAGACCTCGACCACGGTCAGCTGCCCGCGCGTGAGCGTGCCGGTCTTGTCGAAGGCGATGTCGGTGAGCCGCGCCAAGGTCTCGAGGGCATGACCGCGCGTCACCAACACCCCCGAGCGCATCAGGGCGTCGGTGGCCGCCGTCAAGGCCACGGGAGTGGCCAGCGACAGGGCGCAGGGACAGGCGACGACGAGCACCGAGACGACGATGGGAACGATGCGGGAGGAATCGACCCATGCCCACAGCCCGATGGTGATCACGGCCAATCCCAGCACCGCGATGATGAAACGGCTGGCATAGCGGTCGGCGAGCGAGGCAAGCGCCGGTTTCTCGCTCTGGGCGCGCTCCATCGCCCGGCGGATGGTGGCAAGCCGCGTCTCCTCACCGACGCGCTCCACCACGACCTCCAGCACCCCGCCGCCGTTGAGACTGCCACCGAGCACCAGATCCCCTTCGGCCTTGGGGATGGGGCGACTCTCCCCGGTGAGGATGGCTTCGCTCACTTCGCTGTGTCCCAAACCCACGCGTCCATCGACGGGGATGGTCTGTCCAGGACGCACGCGGATGCGATCGCCCGGCGCGAGCCGCGCCACCGGCACCCGTTCCCAGGTACCAGACTCTAGCCGTTCGGTCACCGCAGGGATGACGCGGGCGACTTCTTCCAGGCCACGCACCGCCCGTTGGCGCGCGAGCATTTCGAGGAAACGCCCCCCCAGCAGAAAAAAGGCAAACATCGACACCGAATCGAAGTAGACCTCGCCCTGGCCGCTGACGGTCGCCCAGAGGCTGGCGAGAAACGCCACGCCAATGCCCAGCGCCACTGGCACGTCCATGCCGATGCGCCGCAGCTTCAGGTCGCGCCAGGCGTTGGCAAAAAACGGTCCGCAGGAATAAAACACCGCCGGCAGGGTCAGCACGAGGCTTGCCCAATGCAGCAGGCGTTCGATGTCGGCCGGCATGTCCCCCTCACCTGCCAGGTAAGTGGGAATGGCATACATCATCACCTGCATCGAGGCAAAGCCGGCCACGAAGACGCGCCACAGCATGGAACGGCGTTCGCGCTGGGCCACTTCCTCGGCCTTCTTCGGATCGAAGGGATGGGCGCGATAGCCGATCTCGGCGATCGCCTTGAGGATGCGCGACAGGCTGGTGCGCTCCGGGTCCCAGCGCACCAGCGCACGGCGGGTGGCGTAGTTGATCTCGACGTGGGTGACGCCCGGCTGACGGCGCAGGTGCTGTTCGTTGAGCCAGACGCAGGCCGCGCAGGTGATGCCTTCGAGGATGAGGGTGACCTCGCGCTCGTGCTCGCCCACCGGCCGTGAGACTTGCTCGGTGAGCTCGGGCAGATCGAAGGATTCGAGCTCGCGCACCACCTCGGGCAGGGCTTCTCGCACCGGCTCGGGCATGGCATCGCGGTGGCGGTAGTAGTCGGACAAACCGTTATCGACGATGGCCTGGGCCACGGCGGCACAGCCAGCACAGCACATGCGCCGCGCCCGGCCGTCGATCACCACGGTGAAATGCGTCTGGGGCGGGATCGGCAGGCCACAGTGATAGCAGCTTTCCTCTGCGCCGGCAGCACTCTCCGCCCGCTCCAAAGTGGTCTCGTTCATCCCTGCCTTCGTTCGTCTCCGCTGCGGTTCATTTTGCCCCCATGCGGATGGCGCCGTCGAGGCGGATCACTTCCCCGTTGAGATAGACGTTCTCGACGATGTGCCGCACCAGAACGGCATATTCGGCCGGACGCCCCATGCGCGGCGGGAAGGGTACCATCTTGCCCAGGGACTCCTGCACGTCGGCCGGCATCCCCAACAGCATGGGCGTTTCCATGATCCCGGGAGCGATGGCCATCACCCGGATCCCCCAGCGGGCCAATTCACGCGCCGCCGGCAAGGTGAGCGACACCACTCCCCCCTTGGAAGCGGCATAGGCCGCCTGCCCGATCTGACCGTCGAAAGCGGCCACGGAGGCCGTATTGACGATGACACCGCGCTCCCCCTCGGCATTGGGTTCGTTGGCGCTCATGCGGGCAGCGGCCAGGCGCATCAGGTTGAAGGTGCCGATGAGGTTGATCTGGATCGTTCGGGCGAAAGATTCCAGCCGGTGCGGACCTTCCTTGCCGACGATCTTCTCGGCCGGAGCGACGCCAGCACAATTGACCAGCACGTCGAGCCGGCCGAAGCGCTCGTCCGCCGCCGCGACGGCTGCCTTGGCGCTCGCTTCGTCGGTGACGTCGGTGCGTACGAAATAGGCGTTACCAGCCAGTTCGGCGGCCAACGCTTGGCCCTTCGCCTCGTCGAGGTCGGCAAGTACCACTCTGCCGCCACCGGCCACGACCATGCGGGCGGTGGCCGCTCCCAGGCCGGAGGCGCCACCGGTGATGAGAAACACTCCCCCTGCGATCTGCATCGCTCCCTCCCTTATCGTTCGCCGATCTTTGCCGAAAGCGTCACACGGAGAAAGACTGTCCGCAGCCGCAGGTGGTGGTGGCATTGGGGTTGCGAATCACGAACTGCGCCCCTTCGATTCCTTCCACGTAGTCGATCTCGGCGCCGACCAGGTACTGGTAGCTCATGGGATCGATGAGCAGCGTCACGCCGCCCTTCTCGATCACGGCGTCGTCTTCGGCCACTTCCTCGTCGAAGGTGAAGCCGTACTGGAAGCCGGAACAGCCGCCGCCGGTCACGAACACGCGCAGCTTGAGGTCCGGGTTGCCTTCTTCTTCGATCAGCTCGCGCACCTTGGCGGCGGCGCTGTCGGTAAAGATGAGCACGTCGTCGGTCTGGGTTTCGGTCGTCATGATATGGGCTCCTCGTCAGGGTCGTCGCGGGCGCGACGGAGTTATGGACCGGAAATGGCGCGCGCCGTTCCCGTGGTTTCAGGGGCTCACTGGCACCAGGTCTAGCCCCAGGGTTTCCGGAAAACCGAACATCAGGTTCATGTTCTGCACCGCCTGCCCTGCCGCCCCTTTGACCAGGTTGTCGATCACGGAGAGCACGACGACGACGTCACCTCCCTGCGGCCGGTGCACGGCGATGCGGCACAGGTTGCTCGCGCGCACCGAGCGCGTCTCCGGATGCGAACCAGCCGGCAGCACGTCCACGAAGGGTTCTCCGGCATAGCGCTCGGCAAAGAGCGCCTGCACGTCGAGTGACGGGTCCGTGAGCCGCGCATAGAGGGTGGCATGGATGCCGCGAATCATGGGCGTGAGATGCGGCACGAAGGTCAATTCCACCGGCAGGCCGCGGGCGATGCGCTGCAGCCCTTGACGGATCTCGGGCAGATGGCGGTGACCAGCCACACCGTAGGCCTTGAAGTTGTCCGCGGCTTCGGCAAAGAGCGTATGCACTTCGGCCTTGCGCCCGGCACCGGAGACGCCAGACTTGCAATCGGCCACCAACCCGTCGCGCGCGACGGCATTCGCCTCGAGCAGCGGCAGGAAACCGAGCTGCACCGCGGTGGGATAGCAGCCAGGGTTGGCCACCAGACGCGCACGGGCGATCGCCTCGCGCTCGACTTCCGGCAGGCCGTAGACGGCTTCCTCAAGGAGTTCGGGTGCGGCATGCGTCATGCCATACCAGCGCTCCCATTGGTCGACGTCGGCCAGGCGAAAATCCGCTGCGAGATCGATGAGGCGCACTCCGGCATCCAGGAGTCGCCGCGCCTCTTTCATCGCCACGCCGTTGGGGGTGGCAAAGAAGACGAGGTCGCAGCGCTCGAGCCTTGCTTCGTCGGGCGTGGCGAAACGCAAGTCCACGTGGCCGCGCAGACTGGGAAACATCTCGGCCACCGGCATTCCGGCCTCGGTGCGCGAGGTGATCGCCTCGAGCGACACCTCGGGATGGTGGCTGAGCAGCCGCAGCAATTCTACGCCCGTATAGCCCGTGCCACCGACAACCCCTACCTTGATCATCGTCCGACCTCCAAGGATCACCAAATGCGATTATCGCCCGGCCGCGATCAAAAATCGAGAGCGCCATCCGAAAACGACGAAAGCCACCGCGGGGGTGGCTTTCCATGAAACAGGATCGACGAAGACGGTCAGCGCTTGGAGAATTGCTTGGCGCGACGGGCTTTGCGCAGGCCGACTTTCTTGCGTTCGACTTCGCGCGCGTCGCGCGTCACGAACCCGGCAGCGCGCAGCTGCGCCTTCCATTCCGGGTTGTAATCGATGAGCGCCCGGGTGATGCCATGGCGCACCGCGCCGGCCTGGCCGGACTCGCCGCCGCCGTCGACATTGACCATGATGTCGAACCGATTCTCGACTTCGAGCAGGCTCAGCGGCTGACGCACGATCATGCGCCCCGTCTCGCGGGAAAAGAATTCGTCGAGCGGCTTGCCATTGACGACGATATTGCCCGAACCCGGCTTGATGAACACGCGGGCGACGGCTTCCTTGCGCCGCCCCGTCCCGTAATTGTACGACACCGCCATCGCTGACTCCTCAGATTTCCAGCACTTTTGGCTGCTGCGCGGCGTGCGGATGCTCGGCGCCGGCGTAGCACTTGAGCTTCTTCAGCATCGCGTAACCCAGCGGCCCCTTGGGCAGCATGCCCTTGACCGCTTTCTCGAGCACCCGCTCGGGATGGCGCTGCAGCAGCTTCTCGAATGTAGTCTCATAGATACCGCCAGGATAACCCGAGTGGCGGTAGTATTTCTTGTCGGTAGCCTTGTTGCCCGTGACGCGGATCTTGTCGACGTTGACGACCACGATGTAATCACCGGTATCGACGTGGGGGGTGTAGATCGCCTTGTGCTTGCCACGCAGGCGGCGGGCGATCTCGGCCGCGAGCCGACCCAGCACCTTGCCCGACGCATCGACGACGAACCAGTCACGCGTGACTTCGTGCGGCTTGGCGGAGAACGTTTTCATGCGTATCCTCGATCATCTCAGGCCCGAGTCTGGCCCTTCTGGAAAGCAGGCGATGTTAGCGCAAGGAGAGCCCCCTTGTCAATCGCATCCTCCAGGGCAGACAAAAAAAAACGCCGCCTCGAAGAGGCGGCGTTCAATCCACACCAAAGGAGGAGGGTGGAGGAGACACCGGTCGAACCACACAAGTCGTGATTCGTTGATGCGTATGATAGGGATGCCTGGCGTAAAAAGCAAGAAAAAATGGCGCGCTGCACAATAAACTTTTCGATAACAAAATCAGACTCTCTTATCAAGAAATCCCCTACAATCTTGCACTGCGCAAAACACGGAGGATGTGACATGGAATGCACGGTTCGCTGGGTCGAGGGGCGCACTTTTCTGGCGGAGACGGGCTCGGGTCACTTGGTGGCCATGGACGGAGCCCCGGAGGCGGGCGGACGGAATCTGGCGCCGCGCCCCATGGAGCTGCTGCTCGCCGGTGCCGGCGGCTGCACCGCCTTCGACATCGTGATGATCCTGGAAAAAGGGCGGCAGGCGGTGCGCGGCTGCGAAGTACGGCTCGAGGCCGAACGCGCCCCGAGCGACCCCAAAGTCTTCACCCGCATCCGCTTCCACTACGTCGTGCGCGGCCGGGGACTGGATGCGGACCGCGTCGAGCGGGCGGTGAAGCTCTCGGCGGAAAAATACTGCTCGGCGTCCATCATGCTCGGCAAGACGGCCGAACTCGAACACACCTGGGAGATCGTCGAGGAAGCGTGACCCCGCCGCTGGCGGCGATTCAAATGCGGTAGGCGAGCGTGGTCATCACCCTGGAAGCGAGCCTCATCGCGCCGCGGATCGGCGCTGGCAGAGGCCGGGCGCCAAGCGACTCCGCGAGCCGGGCATGTCCCGCCTCGTCTTCCTTCATTTGCTCGAGGATGGCGCGGCTGCGCCGATCCGCCTGCGGCAGCGCCTGCAGATGCCCCTCGAGGTGGCGCTCGACCTGACGTTCGGTCTCGGCGAGAAAGCCCAGGTTCCAGTCGTCCCCTGCCACCCCTGCCGCCACTCCGATCGCCAGGGAACCCAGATACCACAGAGGATCGAGCAGGCTGGTCCGTCCGCCGAGCTCATGCAGACGCGCTTCGGTCCAAGCGAGGTGATCGACCTCTTCGTCAGAGGCGCGGCGCAGCGCCTCGCGGATCGCGGGGTCGCGGCTGGTGAGCGCCTGCCCCTGATAGAGCGCCTGGGCGCAGATCTCGCCGGTGTGATCCACCCGCAACAGCCCCTCCACGTGCCGGCGCTCGGCCTCTTCGAGCGGGCCGCCGGGCAAATCGGCCCCGGGCATGGGCCGGGCACCCCTTGCCGGCGCGAACACGGTGCGCAAGGCGCGATCGAATTCCACGATCATCCGGTCGAGCGCGTCGAGCCGTTCAGCGTCCATGGCGTTCCTCCATTCGCGGCGCGGCAGGCAAGTCGGGCGGCAGTTCCTCGATCAGCTCGCGATACTGCGGCTGGGTGTGCGGTGGCGGCACGTCGAGATAGCGCGACAGTTCGATCAGGGCAAGCTGATAGACGCGGCGCTTGAAGGCGATCACCGCATCGAGCGGCACCCAGTAGTGCGCCCAGCGCCAGGCATCGAACTCGGGGTGTGCGGTGGCGCGCAGACAGACGTCGGAGTCACGCCCCACCAGACGCAGCAGGAACCAGATCTGCTTCTGCCCTCGATAGACATTGCGCCACTGGCGCTTCACCCAGCGCCGCGGCACGTCGTAGCGCAGCCAGTCGCGCGTGCGCCCCAGGATGCGGACGTGCTGCGGCAGCAACCCGACTTCCTCATGCAGCTCGCGGTACATTGCCTCTTCCGGCGTCTCCCCTTTCTTGATGCCGCCTTGCGGGAACTGCCAGGAATGTTCGCGGATCCGTTTGCCCCAGAACACCTCGTTGCGCGCGTTGACGAGCACGATGCCGACGTTCGGGCGGTATCCTTCCCGGTCGAGCATGGTCGTTTCCTCGATTCTTCGTTGCTGCTATTGTTCCATAATGAGGCGTCAAAGGAAAGCGCAGCCTCGCCATCCTTCTCTGCCCTGCCCAGAAGGAAAAGACGCGGAAATCGCTTGACAGTTCTGCGGACGATTCCCTATAATTCTGCCTTCTTCGACGGGTCGTTAGCTCAGCCGGTAGAGCAGCGGACTTTTAATCCGTTGGTCGCAGGTTCGAATCCTGCACGACCCATCTGCAGACACGAAAATCCTCCCCCGCGGGCAGTTACGCCGCACCTCGTGCCTTCTTGCCAGCCGCCTCTCCATGGCCTTCATCCGTATTCGCGGCGCGCGTACCCACAATCTCAAGAACGTCGATCTCGATCTTCCCCAACATCGACTGATCGTCATCACGGGCGTCTCCGGCTCCGGCAAGTCTTCGCTCGCCTTCGACACGCTCTACGCCGAAGGACAACGGCGCTACGTCGAATCGCTCTCCACCCAGGCGCGCAAGTTCCTCGACCAGTTGCCGCGGCCCGAGGTCGATGCGATCGAGGGGCTCT
Organism: Tepidiphilus thermophilus; assembly: GCF_001418245.1. NCBI lineage: Bacteria > Pseudomonadati > Pseudomonadota > Hydrogenophilia > Hydrogenophilales > Hydrogenophilaceae > Tepidiphilus > Tepidiphilus thermophilus. The sequence continues at coordinate 43,762 of NZ_LIPU01000005.1, read as the reverse complement.
CTCCGGCCATCGCCATCGAGCAGAAGACGCTCACCCCCAGCCCGCGTTCGACGGTGGGCACGCTCACCGAGATCCACGACTATCTGCGCGTGCTCTTCGCCCGCCTGGGCACGCCGCATTGTCCGGAACATCCGGAAGAGGCGCTGACGCATCGCCCGGTGAGCGAGCTCGTCGAGGAGCTGTCGCGCACCCTGGCCGGGCGGCGCATCGCCCTACTCGCTCCTGTCGCGATCGAGGGCGAAGCCGGCGGCACGCTCGCGGCCTTGCGGGCGCAGGGGTTCACCCGCCTCGAAGCCGGAGGCGAGTTCATCGAGCTCGACGGCTTGAAAGAAGCGCCCGCCGGACCGCTGCGCCTGGTGATCGACCGGATCCGCGTGCGCGGCGAGGCAAGAGCCCGGCTCGCCGATTCGCTCGAACTGGCACTCAAGATGGGACACGGGCGCTGCATCGTGCGCAACCTCGACGCCGGCGAAGAGCTGGTCTTCAGCGCCACGCCCTCCTGCCCTCGCTGCGGTTTCACCGCCCCTGCGCTCGAACCCCAGTGTTTCTCCTTCAACCACCCGGCCGGCGCCTGCCCCGCCTGCGAGGGCACGGGACGACAATGGAGACTGGATACCGATCGCCTGCCGGCGGGCGCACGCAGCCTGCGCGAGGGCGCCTTACCCGGGCTCGATGCGGACAATGCCTTCTCGGCGCGGCTACTGGAGGATTTAGCGGCGCACTACGGTTTCTCCCTGGACACGCCGTGGCAGGAGCTGCCGGAGCCGGTGCGCCGGGTCCTGCTCTTCGGTTCGGGGGGAGAAGCCATCTACTTTCGCTACCCGCTCGATGGCGGCCGCACGGTAAGCCAGTCCCATCCTTTCGAGGGCTGGATCCCCTATCTCGAGCGGCGCCACCGCCCCGATGAAGACAGAGCGCGCAAGGAGAAGAAGCTGGATCTGCCCTGGCAGGACCTGCCCTGCCCTGCCTGCAGCGGCAGCCGCTTGCAACCCTTCGCCCGGGCCGTGCGCGTGGCGGGGATGAGCCTGCCGGAGCTCACGGCGCTGCCCTTGTCGGGCTGCGCCGCGGCGATCGAAAAAATCTCCGCCGCCTGCGCCGCGCATCCAGTGGCCGAGCTGACGTTGGGCGCGATCCGCTCGCGCCTGCGCTTTCTGCTGCAGGTGGGCCTTGCTTATCTCACGCTCGATCGCGCCTCGCATACCCTCTCCGGCGGGGAAGCGCAGCGCATCCGGCTCGCGAGCCAGGTCGGTTCGGGGCTCACCGGGGTACTCTACGTGCTCGACGAGCCTTCCATCGGGTTGCACCCGTGCAATCAGGACGACTTGCTGCGCACGCTGGAGGAATTGCGCGATCTGGGCAACACCGTGGTCGTGGTCGAACACGACGAAGCGGCGATTCGCCGCGCCGATCACGTGGTGGAGATAGGCCCCGGCGCCGGGCGCGAAGGCGGCGAGATCCTCGTCTCGGGGCCACTGCCGGCGCTACTCGCCTCGCCACGTTCCCGAACCGCCCCCTATCTGAAACGGCCACTGCAGGTGGCCCATCGCCCCCTCCCGCTCCGGGAAGGCGAGCCGATGCTGCGGCTGTACGGCTGCCGCGCCCACAATCTCCAAGGGATCGACGTCGAAATTCCCCTGGGACGGCTCGTCGTCGTCACCGGGGTCTCCGGCTCGGGAAAATCTTCCTTGGTGGAAGAGACGCTGGTGCCGGCCGTCCTCGGACATCTCACTGGCCGCCCATACCGCGCCCCCTGCGATAGGGTTGCGGGGATCGAGGCGATCGACAAACTCATCCGCGTCGATCAGTCCCCGATCGGACGCACGCCGCGCTCGAACCCGGCCACTTACACCGGGATCATGGACGGGGTACGCGAGCTCTTCGCCGCGACGCCCGAAGCGCGCGCCCGGGGCTATCGCGCCGCCCGGTTTTCCTTCAACGTGAAAGGGGGGCGCTGCGAAGTATGCGAAGGCGAGGGCTACCGGCGCATCGACCTCCAATTCCTCCCCGACGTCTACCTGCCGTGCGAGGCCTGCGGCGGGAAACGCTACAACCGCGAGACGCTGGAGATCCGCTACCGCGGACTGAACATCCATGAGGCGCTCTCGCTCACCGTGGAAGAGGCACTGCATCCCTTCGGCTCGCACCCGGCGCTGCGGCGCAAGCTGGAGACCCTGCGAGAACTGGGATTGGGTTATCTGCCGCTCAACCAGCCCGCCACGGCCCTTTCCGGCGGCGAAGCCCAACGGCTGAAACTCGCCGCGGAGCTGATGCGCCGCGACACGGGGCACACCCTCTACGTGCTCGACGAGCCGACCACGGGGCTGCACTGGGCCGACGTCGAGAAGCTCCTCACTGCGCTCTTCGCCCTGCGCGACCGGGGCAATACGGTGGTGGTGATCGAACATCAGCTCGACGTGATCGCCCACGCCGACTGGGTGATCGACCTGGGGCCTGGCGCGGGGGCCGACGGTGGCCGGATCGTCGCCTGCGGCACGCCCGAGACGATCGCCCATCATCCGGATTCCGCGACCGGGCGCTACCTCGCCGGGCGGCTTGCGCAAGGCTGAAAAAAGCGAAACGCCGCACCCGGAAAGCGGTGCGGCGCTCGGTCTGCTCCCCGCCAAGGAGAGAGTGATCAGCCTGCGTTCTGCGCCGGCTGGGCCTCGGCACCGGCACGGTCGACGAGCTCGATGATCGCCATCGGCGCGTTGTCGCCGTCACGGTAGCCGAACTTCAGCACGCGAGTGTAACCGCCGGGACGGTTCTGCACGCGCGGGCCGATTTCGTTGAAGAGCTTGAGCACGATCTCGCGATCGCGCAGACGGGCGAAGGCGAGCCGGTGATTGGCCAGCGTCGGCTTCTTCGCCAGCGTGATGAGCGGCTCGACGAAGCGGCGCAGTTCCTTGGCCTTGGGCAGGGTGGTCTTGATGACCTCTTCGCGCAGCAGGGCGTTGGCCAGATTGCGCATCAACGCCTGGCGATGGCTCGTCGTGCGGTTGAGCTTGCGGTATCCGTTTCCGTGACGCATTGTTCTTTCCTCGTGCGTTGACCGTCAGCCGAGTTTTTCCAAACCGGGCGGGGGCCAGTTTTCCAGTTTCATTCCCAGCGTCAGACCGTGCGCGGCGAGAACTTCCTTGATCTCGTTGAGCGACTTGCGGCCGAGGTTGGGGGTTTTCAGGAGTTCCTGCTCGGTGCGCTGGATCAGGTCGCCGATGTAGTAGATGTTCTCGGCCTTGAGGCAATTGGCCGAGCGCACCGTGAGCTCCAGGTCGTCGACCGGGCGCAGCAGGAGCGGATCGATCGCCGCGCCGCTCTCGGAACGGGTGGCGGGTTGCCGCCCTTCGAGATCGGCGAAGACGGAGAGCTGGTCGACCAGCACCCGGGCGGCGTAGCGGATCGCCTCCTCCGGATCGATCGAGCCATTCGTTTCCAGCTCGAGCACCAGACGGTCGAGGTCGGTGCGCTGCTCGACACGAGCGCTCTCGACCGTATAGGCCACGCGCCGCACCGGGCTGAAGGACGCGTCCATCAGGATGTGACCGATGGCACGATCGCCCTCCGTCTTGCGCGCGGAAGCCGGGACGTACCCCCGGCCGCGCTGCACGCGGATCTCCATCTCCAGGCGGCCACCCTCTTCGACGTGGGCGATGACGTGGTCCCCGTTGATGACCTCGACGCCGTGACCCAGCTGGATGTCGGCAGCGCGCACCACCTTGGGCCCCACGGCTTCGAGGCGCACGGTCGCGTCGTCGCGCTCATGCAGCCGAAACACGACGCCTTTGAGATTGAGCAACAGATCGACGGCGTCTTCTCGCACGCCTTCGATCGTCGAATACTCGTGCAGCAGTCCGGTGATGCGTACCTCGGTGGGCGCGCAACCGGGCAGGGCCGCCAGCAGCACGCGCCGCAGCGCGTTGCCCAGCGTATGGCCGAAGCCGCGCTCGAACGGTTCCATCGTGACGCGCGCCAACACCGGCGACAGATTTTCCACGTCGATGCTGCGCGGTTTCAGCAGGCTATCCAAAGACATCGATGCGTATCCTCAGTTTCTCGTCGCTGCGAGGGGCTTATCGCGAGTAGAGTTCGACCACGAGGTTTTCATTGAGCGTGGGCGAGAGCTCGGCGCGCTGCGGATAGGCCTTGAACACCCCCTTGCCCGCTTGCACGTCGACTTCGATCCACTCGGGAAAACCGCGCTGCGCGGCCGCTTCCAGCGCCGCCTTCACGCGAAGCTGGCCTCGCGCCTTCTCGGTGAGCTCGATCACGTCGCCCGGGCGCACGAGGTAGGAAGGGATGTTGACGCGGCGACCGTTGACCGTCACGCCGTTGTGGCGCACGATCTGGCGCGCCTCGGCGCGTGAGGCGCCAAAGCCCATGCGGTAGGCCACGGCGTCGAGCCGGCCTTCGAGCAGTTGCAGCAGGTTCTCGCCGGTCTGGCCGCGACGGCGGGCCGCCTCGGCATAGACGCGGCGGAACTGGGTTTCCAGCACCCCGTAGAGGCGACGGATCTTCTGCTTTTCACGCAGCTGCTGACCGAATTCGGACAGGCGCTGACCGGAGGTTTGACCGTGCTGACCTGGGGCATAGCTACGGCGCTCGATCGCGCACTTGTCCGTGAAGCATTTTTCCCCTTTGAGGAAGAGCTTTTCGCCTTCCCGCCGGCACTGCCGGCACTTGGGATCGAGATTGCGTGCCACGTTCGACTCCTGTTAGATCCGACGTTTCTTGGGCGGACGGCAGCCGTTGTGCGGAATCGGCGTCACGTCCTGGATGCTGGAGATGCGGATCCCGAGCGCAGCGAGCGCCCGTACCGAGGATTCACGCCCCGGGCCAGGACCCTGCACGCGCACTTCCAGGCTCTTGATGCCGCATTCCTGGGCTGCCTTGCCGGCGGCATCGGCCGCCACCTGGGCAGCGAACGGCGTGCTCTTGCGCGAGCCCTTGAAGCCAGCCGAACCGGAGGTTGCCCACGAGAGCGCGTTGCCCTGACGGTCGGTGATCGTGATGATCGTGTTGTTGAAACTCGCGTGGATATGGGCGATGCCTTCCGCAACGTTCTTCTTGACCTTGCGGCGCACCTTCGTCGTAGTCTTAGCCATGGAACGACCTCATCATTTCTTCTTGCCAGCGATGGTCTTGCGCGGACCTTTGCGGGTGCGCGCGTTGGTACGGGTACGCTGTCCGCGCACGGGCAGTCCGCGGCGATGGCGCATACCACGATAGCAGCCCAAGTCCATCAGCCGCTTGATGTTCATGGTGATCTCGCGTCGCAGGTCGCCCTCGACCTTGTACTTGGCGACTTCCTCGCGCAGGCGCTCGAGCTCGGCTTCGGTCAGATCCTTGACCTTGGCCGTCGGCTGCACGCCCGCGGCCTCGCAAATCTTGCGGGCACGGGAACGACCGATGCCGTAGATCGCCGTGAGGGCGATCTCGGTATGCTTGTGATTCGGGATATTCACCCCAGCGATACGGGCCATCTGCACTCACCCCAAAAAACGAAATTCTCAAGTATAAAAGATTCGCGCCCCGGCTTCAACCTTGGCGTTGCTTGTGGCGCGCTTCCTTGCAAATGACCCGCACCACGCCCTTGCGCCGCACGATACGGCAGTTGCGGCAGATCCGCTTCACGGAAGCTTGGACTTTCATGGAGTTCTCCTTGGATTCTTCACTTGGAACGGAATACGATGCGACCGCGCGTGAGATCGTACGGCGTGAGCTGCACCGTCACCTTGTCGCCGGGAAGAATGCGGATGTAGTGCATGCGCATCTTGCCCGAAATATAGCCGAGGATCACGTGGCCGTTCTCGAGGCGCACGCGAAAAGTCGCGTTGGGCAGCGTCTCGATCACCTCGCCCTGCATTTCGATGACGTCTTCCTTGGCCATCCCTTACTTCCTCCGCAGCGCGCCGGTCTTGAAGTTTGCCTTCTTGAGCAAACTCTCGTACTGGTGCGACATCACGTACGACTGCACTTGCGTCATGAAATCCATCGTCACGACCACGATGATCAGCAGCGACGTCCCGCCAAAGTAGAACGGCACGTTCCACTCGAGGATGAGAAACTCGGGGATCAGGCACACGAGGGTGATGTAGATCGCCCCGGCGAGCGTGAGCCGCATCAGCACCCTGTCGAGATATTTCGCCGTCTGCTCACCCGGACGGATGCCGGGCACGAAGGCACCGCTCTTCTTCAGGTTCTCCGCCGTTTCCTTCGCATTGAAGACGAGCGCGGTATAGAAGAAGCAGAAAAAGACGATGGCCAAGGCATAGAGCAGGATATACACCGGCTGACCGGGCGAGAGCGCCGCCGCGAGATCCCTGAGCCAAGCAAAGCGCTCGCCTGCCCCGAACCACTGCGCGAGCGTGGCAGGAAAGAGAATGATGGACGAGGCGAAGATCGGCGGAATGACACCGGCCATGTTGAGCTTCAGGGGCAGGTGCGAGCTCTGGCCGCCATAGATCTTGTTGCCGACCTGACGCTTGGCGTAATTGACCAGGATCTTGCGCTGCCCCTTCTCGACGAAGACGACGAAGGCCGTCACCAGCACCACCAGGGCACAGACGAAGAGCGCCGAGAGCGGATGCATCGAACCGCTTGAGACGAGCTCGAAGAGTCCGCCCAGAGCCTTCGGCAGACCGGCGGCGATCCCGGCGAAGATAATGAGCGAGATGCCGTTGCCGATGCCGCGCTCGGTGATCTGCTCGCCCAGCCACATGAGGAACATGGTGCCGGTGACCAGCGTCACCACCGTGACGAAACGGAACATCAGGCCCGGCTCGAGCACCAGCCCTGGCTGCGCCTCGAGGGCGACCGCAATCCCCAAGCCCTGCATCAGCGCCAGCGCCACCGTGCCATAGCGGGTGTACTGGGTGAGTTTGCGCCGGCCCGCTTCGCCTTCTTTCTTCAATGCCTCGAGCGCCGGAAAGGCGTAAGACATGAGCTGCACGATGATCGAAGCCGAGATGTAGGGCATGATCCCGAGCGCGAAGATCGTGAAGCGCGACAGCGCCCCGCCGGAGAAGAGGTTGAAGACGCCGAGAATGCCACCGCCCTGCGTCTGGAAGAGCTGGGCGAGCTTGGCCGGGTCGATGCCCGGCACGGGAATGTGCGCGCCGATCCGGAAAACGACGAGCGCTCCCAGCAAAAACCAGAGGCGGCGTTTCAGATCGGCGAACTTCCCGACCGAGGCGTGTTGGGTCGCTTTGGTCACGACGGGCTACCCGCTTCAGGCGTCGACAAGGGTGCCACCGGCCGCCTCGATCGCGTTCCTGGCCCCTTTGGTGGCGGCAATGCCGCGCAGGGTGAGCTTGCGCGTGAGCGAGCCGGCAAGGATCACCTTGGCTGCCTTGGCCGCGCGCGGCACCACGCCCGCCTGCTTGAGCACGAGCAGGTCGATGTCGTCGACCGGGATGCGTTCGAGATCGGAGAGGCGCACCTCGGCGACGTCACCGGCCGTGGGCGAAACGAAACCGCGCTTGGGCAGGCGCCGCTGCAGCGGCATCTGACCGCCCTCGAAGCCGACCTTGTGAAAGCCGCCCGAACGCGATTTCTGGCCTTTGTGGCCGCGGCCGCAGGTCTTGCCCAAGCCCGAACCGATGCCGCGTCCGACCCGCTTCTTCGCCTTCTTGGCCCCCTCGGCCGGTTGAATGGTGTTGAGTCGCATATGTCAGCCCTCGACCTTCAGGAGATAAGAAACCTTGGCGATCATGCCGCGCACCTGCGGCGTATCGGCCAGTTCCACCGTATGGTTGAGGCGTCGCAGGCCGAGCCCGCGCACGGTGGCGCGATGATCCTTCCGGGTGCCGATCAGCGACCGGACCAGGGTCACCTTGACTTTATCGTTCGCCATGGCTCACTCCACGATTTCTTCGATGGTCTTGCCACGCTTGGCAGCGAGCTCGGAGGGGCGGCGGGTGGCCGTCAGCCCCTTGATCGTGGCACGCACGACGTTGTACGGATTGGTCGAGCCGACGATCTTGCAGATGACGTCTTTGACGCCCATCACCTCGAACACCGCACGCATCGCGCCGCCGGCAATGATCCCGGTCCCCGGAGGGGCGGATTTCATCATCACCGTGGAGGCACCGTGCTTGGCGATCACCGTGTGCTGGATCGTGCCGTTTTTCAGGGGCACCTTGACCATGCCGCGCCGGGCCGACTGCATCGCCTTTTGCACCGCTACCGGCACCTCGCGCGCCTTGCCCTTGCCCATACCGATGCCGCCGTCACCGTCACCAACGACCGTCAGCGCCGCAAAACTCAAAATGCGGCCGCCCTTGACGGTCTTGCTGACGCGGTTGATCGACACCATCTTTTCATTGAGCTCGTCCTGCCGCTCCTCTGCAGGCCGCCGCTTGTCTTGCTGATTCCTGGCCATCGCTTTTCCCGTATCAGAATTTGAGCCCGGCTTCGCGCGCGGCCTCAGCCAAGGCTTGCACGCGACCATGATAGAGATACCCCGAGCGATCGAACGCAACCGTCTCGATGCCGATCGCCTTGGCCTTCTCGGCGATGGCGCGGCCGACGAGCGCCGCGGCGGCCTTGTTGCCGCCATTGCTCACTTTTTCGCGCAGGTCCTTGTCGAGCGTAGACGCTGCAGCGAGAACGCGCGAACGGCACGGGGAAATGATCTGGGCGTAGATGTGCGAGTTGGAACGGTAGACCGTCAGACTCGGCACCTTCAGCTGCGCGATCTTCGCCCGGGTTTTGCGGGCGCGGCGCAGACGTGCAAGTTTCTTGTTCATGATCGAATGCCCTTATTTCTTCTTGGTCTCTTTCAAGACCACGATTTCATCCGCATAGCGCACGCCTTTGCCCTTGTAAGGCTCCGGCGGACGATAGGCGCGGATCTTGGCGGCTTGCTGACCGAGCTGCTGCTTGTCGGCCCCTTTGAGCACGATTTCGGTCGGCTGAGGCACTTCGGCCTTGATGCCGGCAGGCAGCTCGTGCTCGATCGGATGCGAGTAGCCCAAGGAAAGGTTCAGTTTGTTGCCCTGGAGCTGCGCCCGATACCCCACGCCGACCAGGGTAAGGCGACGCTCGAACCCCTTGGCCACGCCATGCACCATGTTGGCGAGGATGGCACGGGCGGTACCAGCCTGAGCATCGCTGCCGGGAAGTTTTTCGTCGGCCTCACAGCGCAAGACGTTACCTTCCTTGACGATGCGTACGGCCGGATTGAAGGCGAACTCGAGTGCACCGAGCGGCCCCTTGACCGCCACGCGGCTGCCGTCGAGCTTCACCTCGACGCCACCCGGAACCTCGATCGGTTGTTTTGCGATACGCGACATCTCGATCTCCCTTAGGCGACGTAACAGAGCACTTCGCCGCCAACCTGCGCCTTGCGGGCGGCACGATCGGTCATCACCCCTTTGGGGGTCGACACGATGGCCACGCCCAGGCCGTTCATGACCTTGGGCAGCTCGGCAACCGGACGATAGATACGGCGACCGGGACGAGAGACCCGCTCGATGTGTTCGATCACGGGGCGACCGGCGTAATACTTGAGCTTCAATACCAGGGTCGACTTCGGCCCCTCTTGACGCACCTCGAACCCATCGATGTAGCCCTCTTCGCGCAAGACTCGGGCGATCGCGGCCTTGAGCTTGGAGCCGGGAACCTCGACGGTGGGCTTTTCCGCCTTCTGCGCATTGCGGATGCGCGTCAACATATCGGCGATCGGATCAGACATGCTCATCTTCGGACTCCCTTACCAGCTCGCCTTGGTCATGCCGGGGACTTCGCCGCGGAAAGCCATCTCGCGCAGCTTGTGGCGGCACAGCCCGAATTTGCGGAAGGTTCCGCGCGGACGGCCGGTGATCGCGCAGCGGTTGCGCAGCCGCGTGGGACTGGCGTTGCGCGGCAGCTGCTGCAGCTCGAAGCGCGCTTGCATGCGCTCTTCTTCGGACAGACTCATGTCCTGGATTTTGGCGAGCAGCGCTTCACGCTTGGCCGCGTACTTGGCCACGAGCTTGCGACGCTTTTCCTCGCGGTTGATCATCGATTTCTTTGCCATGTCAGCCTCAATTCCGGAAGGGAAATTTGAATGCGGCCAGCAGCGCCTTGGCCTCTTCGTCGGTCTTCGCCGTGGTCGTGATCGTGATGTTCATGCCGCGCAGCGCATCGACCTTGTCGTATTCGATTTCCGGAAAGATGATCTGCTCGCGCACCCCAAGGTTGTAGTTGCCGCGACCATCGAACCCTTTTCCGCCCACGCCGCGAAAGTCACGCACACGCGGCAGCGCGATCGAAATGAGCCGATCGAGGAACTCGTAGGCACGTTCCCCGCGCAAGGTCACCTTGCAGCCGATGGGATAGCCTTCGCGGATCTTGAAGCCGGCAATCGACTTGCGCGCCTTGGTGATCACCGGTTTCTGACCGGAGATGGCGGCAAGATCCTTCACGGCATTTTCCAGAACCTTCTTGTCGGCCACCGCCTCACCCACACCCATGTTGAGCGTGATCTTGGTGATGCGCGGCACTTCCATGATCGACTTGTAGCCGAACTTGCTGATGAGTTCGGGCACGATCTTTTCTTTGTACTGTTGCAGCAACCGGGCCATGTTCGCTCCTTAGACATCCACCAATTCGCCGGTGCTCTTGAAGAAGCGCACCTTGCGGCCGTCTTCCAGCACCCGGATCCCGACCCGGTCGGCTTTCTGGGTCTGCGGATTGAACAAGGCGACGTTGGAGATGTGGATCGGCATCTCTTTTTCGACGATGCCGCCGGGGATTCCGCGCAAGGGATTGGGGCGCACGTGCTTCTTGACGCGATTGATGCCCTCGACGATGAGCTTCTCGTCATTGACGCGGCGCGTCACCACCCCCCGGCGCCCTTTGTCTTTGCCGGCGATCACGATCACCTGATCGCCCTTACGGATCTTCTTCATTGCGACACCTCAGATGACTTCGGGGGCGAGCGAGACGATCTTCATGAAGCGCTCGGTACGCAGCTCGCGGGTGACGGGACCGAAGATGCGCGTACCGATCGGCTCGAACTTGTTGTTGAGCAGCACGGCCGCATTGCCGTCGAACTTGACGAGCGAACCGTCGGGGCGGCGCACGCCCTTGGCGGTACGCACCACGACGGCGTTATACACATCGCCCTTTTTCACGCGACCGCGCGGCGCGGCCTCTTTGATCGACACCTTGATGATGTCGCCGATGTTGGCGTAGCGGCGCTTGGAGCCGCCGAGCACCTTGATACACATGACCTTGCGCGCGCCGCTGTTGTCGGCGACCTGCAAGAGGGTCTGCATCTGGATCATGAATTTCTCCAACTTATACCGCAAGTGCGGACAGTCTTGGACTCGCACGTCCGCCCGACTTCATCGACGGGCGGACGGGAAAGCGAAGCGCCCCGCCATACGACGGGGCGAGAGTCCGGCACTATAACTGATGCGGCAGGAAAATGCAAGGGAAAAAATCAGGCCAACGCCGCCTTGGCGACGAGCCGGACGACTTTCCACGTCTTCGTCTTGGAGATCGGACGGCACTCCTCGATTTCGACGATGTCGTTGAGCGCCACGGCCGGGTCCTCGCAGTGAGCATGGAATTTACGGGACTTGGTAACGATCTTCCCGTAAAGCGGATGCGCCACGCGACGTTCCACCAGCACGGCCACGGTCTTGGCCCGGGCCGTACTCACGACGCGCCCGACCATGCGCTGCCGGGTCTTGTTTTGCACTTCTTCGGTCATTTACGCACCCCTTTTTCCCGCAGCAGGGTCTTGATGCGGGCGATGTCACGCCGCGTGGCGCGCATCGCCGCGGTATTGGTCAGTTGCTGCGTCGCCTGCTGCATCCGCAGGGAAAATTGCGCCTTGCGCAGCGCAATCAGCTCCTGCTCGAGCTCGGCGACACTTTTTTCGCGCAGTTCCTTGGCTTTCATCATGCCGCTCCCAGCTTGCGGGTGACGAAGATGGTCTTGAAGGGCAGCTTGGCGGCCGCGAGCGCGAAGGCTTCACGGGCGAGCGCTTCGCTCACGCCATCCATCTCGTAGAGCACCTTGCCCGGTTGGATCTCGGCGACCCAGTATTCGGGGTTCCCTTTCCCGCTCCCCATCCGGACTTCGGCCGGCTTCTTGGAAATGGGTTTGTCGGGGAACACGCGAATCCAGATGCGCCCACCGCGTTTGATGTGGCGGGTCATGGCACGCCGCGCGGCCTCGATCTGGCGGGCGGTCAGTCGCCCGCGACCGATGGCCTTGAGACCGAATTCACCGAAGGAAACGGAAGTCCCGCGTGTCGCCAGTCCCTTGTTTCGGCCCTTCTGGACCTTGCGGAATTTAGTTCGTTTCGGCTGCAGCATCGCCCACTCCCGAAGTTACGTTCGCTTTGGCGGCGCGGGTGCGACGACCACGACGCGCGCCCTCTCCTTCTTCGCGACGGCCCCGCGAAGGACGCCGGGCTTCCCGTTCGACGGGCTCCTGCGGCGCCTGGTTGCGCGCCAGGATGTCACCTTTGTAGAGCCAGACCTTGACGCCGATGATGCCGTAAGTGGTCTGCGCCTCGGCAAAACCGTAGTCGATGTCGGCGCGCAGCGTCTGCAGCGGCACGCGGCCTTCGCGATACCATTCGGAACGCGCGATCTCGGCTCCGCCCAAACGGCCGGAAGTCATGATCTTGATGCCTTTGGCGCCGAGCCGCATGGCATTTTGCATCGCGCGCTTCATCGCCCGCCGGAACTGGATGCGCTTCTCGAGCTGGGTGGCGACCGACTCGGCGATGAGCTGCGCGTCGAGCTCGGGCTTGCGGATCTCTTCGATCGTGAGGTGCACCGGCACGCCCATGCGGCGGTTGAGGTCGGCCTTGAGCAGCTCGATGTCTTCGCCCTTTTTGCCGATGACCACGCCCGGACGCGCCGAGTGGATCGTGATCTTGGCGCTCTTGGCCGGGCGCTCGATGACGATGCGGCTCACCGCGGCGTGCTTGAGCTTGTTCTTCAGGTAGCCGCGCACCTGGGCGTCCTGCTGCAGCAGGCGCGGAAAATCTTTGCTCGGCGCAAACCAGCGCGAAGCCCAGTCACGGGTGACGACGAGGCGAAAGCCGGTCGGATGGATTTTCTGTCCCATGTTTGCTCCTTATTCTCCGACCGCGACGATGATGTGCGCCGTGGGCTTGAGGATCTTCGCCCCGCGCCCTTTGGCCCGCGCCCGGAAGCGCTTGAGCACCACGCCCTTCTCGACCATGATGCGTTTGACCTTGAGCTCGTCGACGTCGGCACCGTCGTTGTGTTCGGCATTGGCGATGGCCGACAGGAGCGCCTTGCGGATCAGATGCGCGCCTTTCTGCGGGCAGAACGCGAGAATGTCGAGCGCCTGCGCCACCGGCTTGCCGCGGATGAGGTCGGCGACGAGTCGGCCTTTCTGGGGAGAAAGGCGCACGCCGCGCACGATAGCCTTGGTTTCCATATCTCGTATCCTCGAGCGTTAGCGTTTGGCCTTCTTGCCCGCGGCGTGCCCTCGGAAGGTGCGGGTGAAGGAGAATTCGCCGAGTTTGTGCCCGACCATCGCCTCGGTGATGAAGACCGGGACGTGTTGCCGGCCGTTGTGCACCGCGAACGTCAGCCCGATGAACTCGGGAATGATCGTGGAGCGACGAGACCAGGTCTTGATCGGACGCTTGTCGTTGGTCGCGCGACTTTGCTCGACCTTCTTGAGCAGATGGGCGTCGACGAACGGCCCTTTTTTGACTGAACGTGCCATGGCTTACCCCTTAACGCTTGTGCCGGCGCTGGACGATCATGTTGTCCGTGCGCTTGTTGCGGCGAGTGCGATATCCCTTGGTCGGCTGACCCCACGGGCTGCGCGGCACGCCGCCTTCGCCGGTGCGCCCTTCGCCACCGCCGTGCGGGTGGTCGATCGGGTTCATCGCCACGCCGCGCACGGTGGGACGGATCCCGCGCCAGCGCGAGGCGCCGGCCTTGCCGAGTTTTTCCAGCGAATGCTCGCCGTTGCCGACTTCGCCGATGGTGGCGCGGCACTCGACGTGGACCTTACGCACCTCGCCCGAGCGCAGCCGCACCTGGGCATAGGCGCCTTCGCGCGCGACGAGCTGCACCGACGCCCCGGCGGCTCGGGCAAGCTGACCGCCCTTGCCCGGAACGAGCTCGACGTTGTGCAGCGTCGAACCCACGGGGATGGAGCGGATCGGCAGCGCGTTGCCGGGCTTGATCGGCGCCTGCGGGCCGCTCATCACCGTCTGCCCCACCGTCAGCCCCTTCGGCGCGAGGATGTAACGGCGCTCGCCATCGGCATAGCACAGCAGCGCGATGTGTGCCGAGCGGTTCGGATCGTATTCGATGCGTTCGACCTTGGCCGGAATGTTGTCCTTGTTGCGGCGGAAGTCGACGATGCGGTAGAACTTCTTGTGCCCGCCGCCCTTGTGCCGCGTGGTGATGCGCCCCGCGTTGTTGCGGCCCGCCAGGCGCGTCATCGCCTCGACGAGAGAGGGATACGGCCGCCCCTTGTAGAGTTCCTTGTTGACGACCCGCACCATGGCACGGCGGCCAGGCGAAGTCGGTTTCATCTTGATCACTGCCATGATGGTTTACTCCCCGGCCATGAAGCTGAGCTCTTGGCCCGGCTTGAGCGAGACGAAGGCTTTCTTCCAGCCGGAACGACGGCCGGTGATGCGCCCCATCCGCTTTTCCTTGCCTTTGACGTTGAGCACCCGCACGCCCTGGACTTCGACCTCGAAAAGCTTTTCGACGGCGGCCTTGATCTCGGGTTTGGTCGCATCGGAGGCGACGCGGAACACCACCTGGTTGAGGCGCTCCCCAAGCATCGTGGCCTTCTCCGAGATCTGCGGTCCGAGCAGAACCTGATAGAGGCGTTCTTCGCTGATCGTCATTGCCACATCTCCTCGAATTTGGCCACGGCGCCCTTGGTGAGCAGCACTTTGGGGAAATGCACCAGCGCCACCGGGTCGGTTTCATGCGCCGCCAGCACCAGCACGTCCTTGAGGTTGCGGCTGCCGAGCAGCAGGTTCTCGTCGAGTTCGTCGGTGACGAGCAACACGCGGGTACCGGCCAGACCCATGTCCTTGATCTTCTGGGCGACGAGCTTGGTCTTGGGCGCCTCGACGCGGAAGTCGTCGATCACCGCCAGGCGGTCTTCCCGGGCGAGCTGCGAGAGAATGGTGGCCATGGCCGCACGGAACATCTTGCGGTTGACCTTCTGCTTGAAGTTTTCCTCGGGCGAGCTCGGGAAGATCTTGCCACCATGCCGCCACAGCGGGCTGGAGGTCATCCCGGCGCGCGCGCGGCCCGTGCCTTTCTGGCGCCACGGCTTGCGGGTGGAGTGATGCACCTGCGAGCGATCTTTCTGGGCGCGCGTACCTTGCCGAGCATTGGCCTGATAGGCGACGACGACCTGATGCACCAGCGCCTCGTTGTAGGGGCGGGCGAAGAGCGTGTCGGAGACCTGAGCGGTTCCGGCAGGCTGACCCTGCGCATTCAATAGCTTGAGTTCCATATCCACCTCGCCTTAGCCTTTGACCGCCGGGCGCACGATCACGTCGCCGCCCTTGGCACCGGGAACCGCCCCCTTGACGAGCAGGAGATTGCGTTCGGCATCGACGCGCACGATCTCGAGATTCTGCACCGTGACGGTCTCGTCGCCCAGATGCCCCGCCATGCGCTTGCCGGGAAAGACCCGGCCGGGATCCTGCGCCATGCCGATGGAGCCGGGCGCGCGCGTGGTGATCGAGTTGCCGTGCGAGGCACGGTTGGAGCTGAAGTTGTGGCGTTTGATCGCGCCGGCGAAGCCCTTGCCCATGGAGCGGCCAGTGACGTCGACTTTCTGTCCCGGTTGGAACATCGTCACGGACAGTTCCTGACCGAGCTGCAGCGAAGCGAGCTCGGCAGGATCGACGCGGAATTCCCGCAGCACGCGCGCCGCAGTGACCCCCGCCTTGGCGAAATGCCCGGCGAGCGCCTTGGTGGTGCGCGAGGGCTTGCGCGACCCGAACCCGATCTGGACGGCGGCATAGCCGTCGGTCTCGGGCGTCTTGAGTTGCGTCACACGGTTGGCGGAGGCTTCGAGCACGGTCACCGGGATGGACTGGCCATCTTCGGTGAAAATCCGAGTCATGCCCACCTTGCGAGCGACAAGGCCTAGACTCATGTTGTTCTCCTCGAACCGGTTACGATTGACCGGACGTTTACGAAAAACGACCCGCCGCAGCGGGGAAAACACGCCATTATAAGGCGGTTCGATCCCGTATGCAAGCGGGGGTTACATCAGCTTGATGTCGACGTCCACGCCAGCGGGCAGATCGAGCTTCATCAGCGCATCGACGGTCTTGTCCGTGGGCTCGACGATGTCCATCAGACGCCGGTGCGTGCGGATTTCGAACTGGTCGCGCGAAGTCTTATTCACGTGCGGCGAGCGCAGCACGTTGTAGCGTTCGATCTTGGTCGGCAAAGGAATCGGGCCGTGGACGACGGCGCCGGTGCGTTTGGCCGCCTCGACGATCTCGTGCGCGGACTGGTCGATCAGCCGATAATCGAATGCCTTGAGGCGGATGCGGATCTTCTGGTTGTTCATGATTCATTCCAAAGAGCGAGGGAGAAGAAAAACCCGGCGGAGCGATCCCCGCCGGGCTGTACGGGCAAGGCAATTACTCGATGATCTTGGAGACGACACCGGCACCGACGGTGCGGCCGCCTTCGCGGATGGCGAAGCGCAAGCCTTCTTCCATCGCGATCGGGGCGATCAGCTTCACTTCCAGCTTCACGTTGTCGCCCGGCATCACCATCTCTACCCCTTCGGGCAGCTTGATCGCGCCGGTGACGTCGGTGGTGCGGAAGTAGAACTGCGGCCGGTAGTTGCTGAAAAACGGCGTGTGCCGACCTCCTTCTTCCTTGGAGAGCACGTACACTTCGCACTCGAAGTGCGTGTGCGGCGTGATCGTGCCGGGCTTGGCGAGTACTTGACCGCGCTCGACGTCTTCGCGCTTGGTGCCGCGCAGCAGCACCCCGACGTTGTCGCCCGCCTGCCCCTGGTCGAGGAGCTTGCGGAACATTTCCACGCCCGTGACCGTGGTCTTCTGCGTCGGGCGCAGACCGACGATCTCGACTTCGTCGCCCACCTTGACGATGCCGCGCTCGACCCGGCCCGTGACCACCGTGCCGCGACCGGAGATGGAGAAGACGTCTTCGATCGGCAGAAGGAAGGGCTTGTCGATGGCGCGCTCGGGCGTGGGAATGTAGGTGTCGAGCGCTTCGGCGAGCTTGAGGATCGAGGGCTCGCCGATCTCGCTCTGGTCGCCTTCGAGCGCCTTGAGCGCGGAGCCTTTGATCACCGGGACTTCATCGCCGGGGAAGTCGTACTTGGAAAGCAGCTCGCGCACTTCCATTTCCACGAGCTCGAGGAGCTCGGGGTCGTCGACCATGTCGCACTTGTTCATGTAGACGACGATGTAGGGCACGCCCACCTGGCGCGCCAGCAGGATGTGCTCGCGCGTCTGCGGCATCGGGCCGTCGGCGGCCGACACCACCAGAATGGCGCCGTCCATCTGCGCCGCGCCCGTGATCATGTTCTTCACGTAGTCGGCGTGGCCCGGGCAGTCGACGTGCGCGTAGTGGCGCTTGGCCGTCTCGTATTCGACGTGCGCGGTGTTGATCGTGATGCCGCGGGCTTTTTCTTCCGGTGCCGCGTCGATGTCGTCGTACTTCTTCGCCTCGCCGCCGTAGTACTTCGACAGCACCGTCGTCAGCGCCGCCGTCAGCGTCGTCTTCCCATGGTCCACGTGACCGATCGTGCCCACATTCACGTGCGGCTTCGTGCGCTCAAACTTCGCTTTTGCCATGAAAGACCCCTATCGTCTCGAATCTGCCTACCGACGGCCCAGCCGACGGCGCAGTAAGGGTTGGTGCCCATGACGTGGATCGAACACGTGACCTCTCCCTTACCAAGGGAGTGCTCTACCACTGAGCTACATGGGCAATGCCCGACGAACTGGAGCGGGTGAAGGGAATCGAACCCTCGTCTTAAGCTTGGAAGGCTTCTGCTCTACCATTGAGCTACACCCGCTCGACACCCGCAGCCGGTTTCGTATTCACTTGGAGGGGGTAGGATTCGAACCTACGAAGGCTGAGCCGGCAGATTTACAGTCTGCTCCCGTTGACCGCTTGGGTACCCCTCCGCAAGAAGCGGCATTGTGTACGAATTTGGGGCGAATGTCAACGCCGTGACGGCAGGAAAAAAGGACTCGGGGTTGACGCTCCCGGAATGCCGCTATATAACGAACCCATCACGCCGGCACCCTTGCCATGTCCATGACGATCGCCGTCTCTCCTTCCTTTTTACAGGCATGTCCATGAACACTTCCCTGAAGCCTTGGCTCACGCGTATCGGCTTGATCCTGCTTCTCATCGCGCTTGGATTCTGGATCTGGCTGCGCGTCGAACTTTCGCGCCAACACGACGGGCTAGTATCGAGCAACGGCCGGATCGAGGCGACCGATGTCAACATTGCCGCCAAGATCGCCGGGCGCATCGCCTCCATCACCGTGGATGAGGGCGATCTCGTCACTGAAGGGCAGATCGTGGCCCAGATCGATACCAGCGTGCTCGAGGCCCAATTGCGCGAGGCGCAGGCGCAGTGGGAACGCGCCAAGCGCGACCTGGAGACGAGCCGCGGCACGCTCGCCCAGCGTGAGGCCGATCAGGCGGCGGCCGAAGCGGTGGTGGCGCAGCGCCTGGCCGACCTCGATTACAACCGCAAGCAGCTCGCGCGCACCAGAGAGCTTGCCCAGGCCAAGATGGCGGCCCAATCCAAGCTCGACCAGGATGCGGCCGCAGTGACGGCAGGCGAAGCCGCGGTGGTCTCGGCCCGCGCCCAGGTGCGGGCGGCGCAGGCTGCGGTGGTGCAGGCACGCTCGGCGATCGCCGCGGCCGAAGCCCAGGTGGCCGCGGCGCAGGCAAGCATCGAGCGCATCCAGGCCGACATCGATGACAGCCAGCTCAAGGCGCCGCGCAGCGGCCGCGTGCAGTACCGCGTGATGCAGCCAGGCGAGGTGGTCGGTGTCGGCGGAGCGGTGCTCAACGTCGTCGATCTCTCCGACGTCTATATGACGTTCTTTCTGCCCACCCAGGTTTCGGGCAAAGTGGCCGTCGGCAGTGAAGTGCGGCTCGTGCTCGATGCCTTTCCCCAGTACGTGATTCCGGCCAAGGCGACCTTCGTCTCCGACGTGGCGCAATTCACGCCCAAGACGGTGGAGACGGCCGAAGAGCGGCAAAAGCTCATGTTCCGCGTCAAGGCCAGCATCGACCCCGAGCTGCTGCGTCAGCACTTGCCGCAGGTGAAGACGGGCCTGCCCGGAGTGGCCTGGGTGAAGATCGATCCCCAGCGTGACTGGCCACCGGAACTTCAAGTGAAGGTGCCGTGATGGGAGAGCCGGTTGCGCGGCTGCAGGGAGTCGCGCTCACCTATGGCAAGACGCGCGCACTCGACGGGGTGGACCTCGACATCCCTGCCGGCTGCCGCGTCGGATTCATCGGCCCCGACGGGGTAGGGAAATCCAGCCTTCTCTCGCTCATCTCCGGGGCTCGCGCCATTCAGCAAGGCAAGGTGTGGGTGCTGGGCGGAGACATGGCCGACCCTCGCCACCGATTGCGGGTCTGTCCCAACATCGCCTACATGCCCCAGGGCTTGGGCAAGAACCTCTATCCGACGCTCTCCGTGGCGGAGAACATCGACTTCTTCGGCCGCCTCTTCGGCCACGACGCGGCCGAGCGCAAACGGCGCATCGAGCAGCTCACCCGCGCCACGGGACTCTTCCCTTTTCTCGACCGTCCCGCCGGCAAGCTCTCGGGCGGCATGAAGCAGAAGCTCGGCCTGTGCTGCGCCCTCATCCACGATCCCGAGCTCTTGATCCTCGACGAGCCGACCACCGGCGTCGACCCCCTGTCTCGCCGGCAGTTCTGGGCGCTCATCGACGACATTCGCGCCGCGCGGGAAGACATGAGCGTGATCGTGGCCACCGCCTACATGGAGGAGGCGGCGCGCTTCGACTGGCTCATCGCCATGGATGCCGGCAAGGTGCTCGCCACCGGCGCGCCTCACGAATTGCTGGAGCGCACCGGCACCGAGACGCTCGACCAGGCCTTCATCGCGCTGCTGCCGGAAGAAAAACGCCGCGGCCATCGGCCTGTCGAAATCACGCCGCTGCCCGCCGACCGTGACGGTGAGGTCGCCATCGAAGCGAAAGACCTGACGATGCGCTTCGGCAGCTTCACCGCCGTCGACCACGTGAGCTTCCGCATCCGCCGCGGCGAGATCTTTGGCTTCCTCGGCTCGAACGGCTGCGGCAAGACGACGACGATGAAGATGCTCGCCGGGCTACTCACGCCCTCCGAGGGCAAGGCCTGGCTCTTCGGCAAGGAAGTCGACCCGCGCGACATCGATACGCGCCGCCAAGTGGGCTACATGTCGCAGTCCTTTTCGCTCTACGACGAGCTCACGGTGCGGCAGAACCTCGAGCTGCACGCGCGGCTCTACGGCATCCCCAAGGAGAAGATCGCCGATTACGTCCAGGAAGTGGTGCAGCGCTTCGGACTCTCGCGAATCATCGACGCCCTTCCCCCTTCACTGCCCCTGGGACATCGGCAGCGGCTGTCGCTCGCGGCCGCCGTCATCCATCGACCGAAAATATTGATCCTCGACGAGCCGACCTCGGGGGTCGACCCGGTGGCGCGCGACGGGTTCTGGAACCTCTTGCTCGAGCTGTCGCGCCGCGACGGCGTGACGATCTTCATCTCCACCCATTTCATGAACGAGGCGGAGCGCTGCGACCGCATCTCGCTGATGCATGCCGGGAAAGTGCTCGTCACGGGAGCGCCGGCCGAGATCGTGCGCGAGGGCGGTCACGAGTCGCTCGAAGCGGCCTTCATCGACCATCTGGAACGGGCTGCACAAGAGGGGCAACAGGCCGACGATACCCAAGGGTCGACCGCCATGAGCGGCGAAGAACGCAAACGCACGGCGGGTCTGACCGAAAAAGCGCCGGTGCGGGGAACGACGCACACCACCTCCTTTTTCAGCCTGCGCCGGATGCTGAGCTACCTGGTGCGCGAAGCTCTGGAACTGCGTCGCGACCCGATCCGCCTGTCGCTGGCGCTGGTGGGCAACGCCATCTTGATGCTGGTGATGGGCGTTGGCATCACCATGGACGTGGAGGATCTGACCTTCGCCGTCCTCGATCGCGACCAGACCACGCTGAGCCAGTCGTACGCCCTCAATCTGGCCGGTTCGCGCTATTTCAGCGAGCAGCCTCCGATCGCCGACTACGAAGAAATGGACCGGCGAATGCGCTCGGGCAAACTGGGTCTGGCGGTCGAGATCCCGCCGGGCTTTGCACGCGACCTCGCGCACGGCAAACCGGTGGAGGTCGGAGCGTGGATCGACGGGGCGATGCCTTCGCGCGCGGAAACGATCCGTGCCTATGTCCAGGGCATTCACGCGCAGTGGCTCCAGACACAAGCGCGCGAACGTCACTTGCCCGACCCGACGCTGGCCACGATCGAGATCCGTTTCCGCTACAACCCGGACGTGAAGAGCATCGTCTCGATAGTACCCGCAGTCATCCCGCTGCTACTGATGCTCATTCCGGCGATGCTCGCCGCCTTGGCGATCGTACGCGAAAAGGAACTGGGGTCGATCACCAACTTCTATGTCACCCCGACGACGAGGATGGAATTCCTCCTCGGCAAGCAAATCCCCTACGTGATTCTCTCCCTCCTCAGCTTCGTGCTGCTGCTCGCGCTGGCCGAATTCGTCTTTCGCGTGCCCGTCAAGGGAAGCTACCTGGCGCTGTTCCTGGGTGCAATCTTGTATGTCATGGCCTCGACCGCCTTGGGTATATTGATCTCGAGTTTCATGCGCAGCCAGATCGCGGCGCTCTTCGCCACGGCGGTGCTCACACTGCTGCCGGCGACGCAATTCTCGGGCCTCATCGATCCGGTCTCCTCGCTCGAGGGCGGGGGTCGGCTGATCGGCGAAATCTATCCGACCACCCACTTCGTCGTGATTTCTCGTGGTACGTTCTCCAAAGCCCTCGGCTTGGGCGATCTGCCCGACGCCTTCGTGCCGCTCGCGCTCGCCTGGCCCATCCTCTTTGGCTTGTCGGTGGCGCTACTGCGCAAACAGGAGCGTTGAACCGTGCGCTGGTCCCACGTCTGGCATCTCGGCATCAAAGAGTTCTACAGTCTGGGACGAGACCCGGTGCTGTTGGTGCTGATCCTCTATGTCTTCACCTTCTCCATTCATTCCCGGGCCACGTCGATTCCCGAAACGCTCAACAAGGCACCGATCGCCGTGGTGGACGAGGACCGCTCGCAGCTCTCCGAACGTATCCTCCATGCCCTCTATCCACCGTATTTTCTGCCGCCGGAGCGCATCGACACCGCCACGATGGATGCGCGCATGGACCGCGGACTGGACACCTTTGCGCTGAACATCCCGCCCGATTTCGAGCGCGACGTGATGGCCGACAAGAAACCGGCAATCCAGCTCAACGTCGACGCCACCCGGATGAGCCAGGCATTTACCGGCAGCGGCTACGTGCAGACCATCGTCAATGAAGAGATCGCGGCCTACGTCGCTCGCCGCAAGGCGCAGGAACGCCAGCCCGTGGAGCTCAGCTTGCGTATCCGCTTCAACCAGGAATTGAACAAATCCTGGTTCGGGGGCATCATGGGCATCATCAGCGAAGTGACGATGCTCTCCATCGTGCTCACCGGCGCAGCGCTCATCCGCGAGCGCGAACATGGCACGATCGAGCACCTCTTGGTCATGCCGGTCACCGCACTCGAGATCATGTTGAGCAAAATCTGGTCGATGGGGCTGGTCGTCCTGGTCGCCGCGACGCTTTCGCTCATCTTCGTGGTGCATTACTGGATCGGAGCGCCGCTGCAGGGTTCGGTACCGCTCTTCGTGGCGGGAACCGCCGTCCATCTGTACGCCACCACGGCGATGGGCATATTCTTGGGCACGATGGCACGCTCCATGCCGCAATTCGGGCTGCTGCTCATGTTGATCCTGCTGCCGCTGCAGATGCTCTCTGGTTCCGTCACCCCACGCGAGAGCATGCCCCAGTTTGTCCAGGACGTCATGCTGCTCGCGCCCAATACGCACTTCGTGATGCTCGCTCAGGGCATTCTGTACCGCGGAGCAGGGTTCGACGTGGTCTGGCCGCAGTTCGCGGCGTTGGCCGTCATTGGCACGGCGCTCTTTCTCTTCTCACTCGCTTACTTCCGTAAGATGCTGGAGACGCAGCAGTGAAGAGCGCCCCCTGCCCAGCCTCCGGCGGGCGGCGCAGGCGCGCAAGCGTGGCCATACGCCATGTCAAGTTCTCCCTGCTCGCCTTGACCTTCCTGCTGGCCTCGGAAATGGCGCCAGCCGGTACGGCGGTGCCAACGCCTTGTGCCGTCGACCCGCTGCCGGCAGCGGTCGAGTCCGCCTCGCGGCCGACGGACGGAGCGCCCGAAGCCGCGAGCGGCTATACACCCAAGCCCCCAGTGCGCTCGTCACGGGCAATGATCGTCGCTGCCAACCCTCTGGCCACCGCGGCCGGTTGCGAAGTCCTCCTGCGCGGCGGCAATGCCGTGGATGCCGCAGTGGCGGCGATCGCCGTGCTGGGATTGGTCGAACCGCAATCGGCCGGACTCGGCGGCGGGGGGTTCTTGCTCGCTTGGAACGCCAAGGCGCGGCGCCTGACGAGCTACGACGGCCGTGAAACGGCCCCGCTTGCCGCCGATCCGTCCGACCTGGTGCGCCTCGCTCCCGACGATCCCTCCCCGCCCCTGCCGCTCACGGCCGACACACCCGCCTCCGAGCGCTTCGACGCCCTGCGCGCGAGCGGCCGCTCCATCGGCACGCCGGGCCTGGTGCGACTGCTCGAGCGCGCGCATGCCGAACAGGGGCGTCGCCCTTGGGCCGAACTCTTCGCCCCGGCGATCCGGCTGGCCGAGCAAGGATTCCCCCTTTCGCCACGACTGGCGGCGGTAGCCAAGCCGCTCACCCGCTGGCTGCAACTCGACGCCGAGGCCAGCGCCTATCTGCTCACTCCCGCAGGCCAGGTAAAAGCCGTGGGCACGATCCTCTCCAATCCGGCCTACGCCCGCACGCTGAAAGAACTGGTGAGCGCCGGACCGGATGCCTTCTATACGGGGCCGCTCGCGCACGCCCTGGTGGCACGGGCGCACGCAAGCCGCGGCGCCGACGGCACGCCGCTCACGGCGTCGAAGCTCGCCGACGAGGATCTGGCGCGTTATCGGGCGATCGAGCGTCCGCCCGTATGCGCCCCTTATCGCGCCTGGTGGGTGTGCGGCATGGGTCCTCCTTCCTCCGGCGGCCTCGCCGTGGGGCAGATCCTGGGCCTGCTCGAACGTTTCCCTCTCGCGCAGCATCCGCCGGCAGCCGGTGCGGAAGGCGGACTGCCGGATGCCCAGGCGGCGCACTGGATCACCGAGGCCGAGCGGCTCGCCTTTGCCGACCGCGACCGCTACGTGGCCGATCCCGACTTCGTGCCCCTGCCCGGCGGTTCGGTCGCCGCTTTGCTCGACCCTGACTATCTCGCTGCACGCTCCCGGCTCATCCAGGACGAGCGCAGCCTCGGTATGGCACCGGCCGGAACGCCGCTCGCCGCAGCGCCGCAGTACGCTGTGGGCCCGGAAATCGAGGAGCACGGCACGACCCACCTCACCGTGGTCGATCCGGAAGGCAACGTGGTCGCGCTCACGGCCTCGATCGAATCGGCCTTCGGTTCCTTTCGCATGGTGGGCGGATTCTTCCTCAACAACGAGCTCACCGATTTCGCCTGGGAGCCGTTCGCCGATGGCATGCCAGTGGCCAACCGGCTGGAGCCGGGCAAGCGCCCGCGCAGCTCCATGGCGCCGACGCTCGTCTTCACCCGCGCTCCCGACGGGGGTCTGGGCGAATGGCAGATCGCCACCGGCTCGCCCGGCGGCTCGGCCATCATCCCCTACGTGACCCAGACGCTGGTGGCCCAGCTCGACTGGGGGCTGGACCCTTACGCGGCGGCGGCGCAGATCCGCGTCGGGGCCTTCAACCGCCCCCAGACCTGGATCGAAGATGGCCACCCTACCCCTGCGGCGGCGCTCGTCGAAGGCTTGCGGGCGCGAGGGCACGAAATCGTGCGCCGCCCCCAGCCCAGCGGCATCGCCACCGTCATCCGCGCCCCCGACGGGGCGCTGCAAGGGGCGGCCGATCCGCGCCGCGAAGGGGTAGCCCTGGGATGGTGAATCAGCTTGCGCCGCTCTACCTCGCCTCGCAAAGCCCCCGCCGCCGTGAGCTCCTTGCCCAGCTCGGCTGGGATGCCCGGGTGATTCCGCTGGAGGGCGAATGGGTCGACGAAACGCCCCTTGCGCGCGAGGCGCCGCGGGACTACGTCCTGCGGCTCGCCCGGGCCAAGGCCGAAGCCGGCTGGCGACGGCGCGAGGCGCTGGCGCTGCCGCCCGGACTGGTGCTGGGCGCCGACACCACGGTGAGCATCGATGGACTGATCCTAGGCAAGCCGCGGGATGCCGACGAGGCCCGGCACATGCTGCGCCGTCTCTCGGGCCGAATGCACGAGGTGCACACGGGCGTGGCGCTCACCGACGGCACCCGCACGCAGGCAGCCGCTTCGACGAGCCGCGTCTGGTTCACCGCGCTCGCGGGCGAGGACATCGAACGCTATCTCGCCACCGGGGAACCCTGGGACAAAGCCGGTGCCTATGCCTACCAAGGACGCGCGGCCGCGTTCATCGAGCGCATCGAGGGCAGCGCTTCGGGCATCGTCGGTCTGCCGCTCTACGAGACCGCGCGTTTGTTGTCCGTTTTCGGCTATCCTCCCTTCCCATGAGCAAAGAATTCCTCATCAACTGCACGCCGCAGGAGACTCGGGTGGCCGTGGTCGAACAGGGCGTGGTACAGGAACTGCACGTCGAGCGCCTGGCGCACCGCGGCCTGGTGGGCAACATTTATCGTGGCCGCATCGTGCGCGTGCTGCCGGGGATGCAGTCGGCCTTCGTCGACGTGGGCCTGGAGCGCACCGCCTTTCTCCACATCACCGACCTGTGGCAGGCCGAGCGTCACCCCGAATCGCCCCCGCGCATCGAGCGCCTGCTCGCCGAAGGCGAGGAGATCACCGTCCAGGTGCTCAAGGACCCCATCGGCAGCAAAGGGGCGCGACTCACCACCCAGATCAGCCTGGCGGGGCGCTATCTCGTCTATCTCCCCCAGGAAAACCACATCGGCATCTCACAGAAGATCGAGGGCGAGAGCGAGCGCGAGACCCTGCGCGAGCGGCTCACGGCGCTGCTGCCGCCCGAGGAGAGCGGCGGCTACATCGTGCGCACCAATGCCGAGAATGCCACCGACGAGCAGCTGGCCGCCGACATCGCCTATTTGCGCCGCCTGTGGGCCGACATCCAGGGAGAGGCCCTTCGCCGCCGCGCTCCTTCGCTGATCCACGAAGACCTGGATCTGGCGCTGCGCGTGCTGCGCGACTTCGTCGACGGCGAGGCGGCACGCATCCGCGTCGATTCGCGCGAAAACGCCCAGAGGCTCTTGGCCTTCGCCGAGACCTACACCCCCCAGGTTGCCCCCCTCATCGAGCACTACCGCGGAGACCGGCCGCTCTTCGAGCTCTACAACGTCGAGGAAGAGATCGAAAAAGCCCTGTCGCGCCGAGTCGATCTCAAATCGGGGGGCTATCTCATCTTCGACCAGACCGAAGCGCTCACCACCATCGACGTCAATACCGGCGCCTTCGTGGGCGCGCGCAATTTCGACGAGACCATCCTCAAGACCAACCTCGAAGCGGCGCAGGCGATCGCGCGGCAGCTGCGGCTGCGCAATCTCGGCGGCATCATCCTCGTCGATTTCATCGACATGACCAACCCCGAGCACCGCGAGCGCGTGCTCGAAGAGTTCAAGAAGGCGCTCTCGCTCGATCACACCAAGATCACGGTGAGCGGATTCACCCAGCTCGGACTGGTGGAGATGACGCGCAAGCGCACGCGCGAGTCCCTCATGCAGCAGCTGTGCGAGCCCTGCCCGATGTGCGAGGGACGCGGCTTCGTCAAGAGCGCCGAGACGGTGTGCTTCGCCATCCTGCGCGAGATCCTGCGCGAGGCGCGCCAATTCGCCGATGCCAAGGAATTCCGCATCCTCGCCTCGCCCGCCGTGGTCGACCTCTTCCTGGAAGAACAGTCGCAGGCGCTGGCGATGCTGTCGGATTTCATCGGCAAGGAGATCTCGCTGCGCAGCGACACCTGCTACACGCAGGAGCAATACGACATCGTGCTTTTGTGAGACCGTGCCGATGCCCGCCCGCTCGCTTCCGCTCGAACCCGACGCCCGCCTGCGCGGCCGCCCCATCGTCTGGCTGCTCGCCACGCGCCCGGCCTTCCTCGTGGTCACCCTCATCGCAGTGCTGCTCGGGCTCGCGCTCACGGCCCATGAGGGTGCGGCGCTACGGCCCTGGGCGGCGCTGGCCACCCTCGTCTTCGCCCTGGTGGCGCACGCCGGCGCCAACATCATCAACGACTACCACGACCGCGACACCGACGGGCTCAATCGCGACCGGCTCTACCCCTTCACCGGCGGCTCGCGCTTCATCCAGAACGAAGTGCTCACGGCGCGGGAAACCGCCTGGCTCGGCTATGGAGCGCTTGCCACGGTGGTACCGGCGGGGCTCGCGCTCACCCTCACCAGCGGGCCGCTGCTCGTGCCCATCGGCCTCGCGGGCCTGCTGCTCGGCTGGGCTTATTCCGCGCCCCCTTTGCGGCTCGCCGGCCGCGGCCTGGGGGAAGTCGTCATTACCGCGGCCTGGCTGCTGGTGATCGTCGGCACGCACTACGTCCAGCTCGGCCGACTCTCTCCCGTGCCTGCTTTCGTGGGCCTGCCCTACGCGCTCCTGGTCGCGGCCATTCTCTACGTCAACCAGTTTCCCGACGCCCGGGCGGACGCGGCGGCCGGCAAGCGCACGCTGGTCGTACGGCTCGGCGCGGCGCGTGCCGCACACGGCTTGCCGCTCCTGGGGCTGTGCGCCGCCGGCTGGCACCTCGGCCTGATGGCCGCCGGCGCGATCCCCTTTGCGACGGGCGCCGCCTTGCTGCCGCTGCTCGCCTTGGTTCCTGCCTCCGCCCAGCTGAAGCGGCATGCGAGCGATCCGGCACGGCTGCGTCCGGCCATCACCGGCACGCTCGCAGCCACCGTCGGCTACGGCGCAGTGCTCACCCTCACCCTGTGGATCGACGCATGATCGGACTCGTGCGCGGCATCGTCCGCGAGAAAACCCCGCCCCAGATCCTCGTCGACACCGGCGCCGTCGGCTACGAGCTGCTCGTACCCATGAGCACCTTCTACACCTTACCGGCGATCGGCCAGGAAGTGACGCTGCGCACCCATCTCTTGGTGCGTGAGGACGAGCACCAGCTCTACGGCTTTGCCACGGAAGAAGAGCGCCACGCCTTCCGCCAGCTCATCCGCATCGCAGGGATCGGCGCGCGTACGGCGCTCGCCATCCTCTCGGGCCTGAGCGTGCGCGAGCTGCGCGAAGCCGTGCTGCTGCAAGACGGCGGACGGCTCGTCAAGATTCCCGGCATCGGCAAGAAAACTGCCGAACGCCTGCTGCTCGAGCTCAAGGACAAGACCGGAGCGCTGCTTCCCACCGGCCATGGCACGGCCGTACCCGCCGGCTCCGCTCCGCACCCGGCCAATTCACCGGAAGAGGCGATACGCGCCGAGATCGTCGCCGCGCTCCTCGCGCTCGGCTATTCCGAGCGCGAGGCGCTACGCGCCGTGTCGGCGCTTCCGCCGCAAAGCGACACGGCCACCGGCATCCGGCTCGCGCTCAAGGCGTTGGCACCCGGCGGCTGAAACGTACTTCAGAGGGAACGCGCACCGGACAGGAGCGCCGAGCGCCCTGAATGGCGGCTGCGTGATGGTCTTTTCAAGATGCCCCTCTACTCGAAGGGGAAGGCATTTCGCCATAGCGACGCCAGATGTCTTCGATCTCGGGCAGAGCGGCGAGAAAGGCGTCCACGACGGCGGGATCGAATTGCGTGCCGCGGCTCTGCTTCAGGTATTCCACCGCTTCTTCATGAGACCACGGCCGCTTGTAGGGCCGCTGCGAGCGCAACGCATCGTAGACGTCGCACACGGCGGCAATGCGCCCCTCCAGGGGGATTTCCTCGCCCCGCAGCCCCGCCGGATAACCGGTACCGTCCCAGCGCTCATGGTGCGTGAGCGCGATGCGGCGGGCCATCTGCAAAATTTCGTGGTCATTATCAGGGATGATGTCGGTGCCGATTTCGGAGTGACGCCGCATGACCGACATTTCTTCTTCGGTGAGTTTGCCCGGCTTGAGCAAAATGGCATCGGGAATGCCGATCTTGCCCACGTCGTGCAAGGGGCTGGCCGCTTCGAGCTGCTCCACCCATCTCAGGTCCTTGCCGAGGCGGCGCGCCACGGCGGCGCACATCTTGGCCATGCGGTGGATATGCTCGCCCGTGTCGGCATCCCGATATTCGCCGGCACGCGCGAGGCTCACCGTCAGGTCCTTCGCCATCGAAGCGAGATCATCGGTATAGGCATCGTAATACACCGAGGCGACGAATCCCAAGTCGAGGAAGACGGCGAAATTGACCGCCCGCAGGACGCGTTTCTGCCGCTGCGGATCAGGCACATTTTCCATGACGATGGCATTGACCTCGCTCAGCACGACGGCGTAGGCACCCGAGAAGAGGCGCAGATCCACCCCTCGCTGCTGGTGGGTCTTACCCATGCGCAAGGCCGCTTCCACGTAGTCACGGTCGAACCGTCCGGCAAAGACGTACTCGAGCCAATGCCGCTTCTGATGGGCCAAGGCACGGTTCGCCGAATCCTCGTCGGCGAAGAGCTTGATCGCTTCGGGAGAATTGAGGACCCGGCGGTAGAAAGCGTGACTGACGCGGTCGATGCGCGGTGCGAGGATGGGGAAGAAATCGCGCAACGTGTCGATGATTTCCTGATCGATGTCGAGGAAATCGATCCACTGCTGCAGGGTCACGCCCATGTCTTTCATCCAAAAAGCTCCGCCGCCGCAGCCTTGGCTTCGCGACGGACGACGAGTGAATACCCGCCATTGTAACGCCGCTTCTTCGCTTTTGAGATGGAATGATCCCCATGGACCCGACGAAAACCGATGCCTTCGTCCTAACCGCAGCATTCCTCCTCCTACACCAGCAGGTCCCGCCTGCCGCCAACCATCCCGACGTTTCCCCCAATGGTTCGCGCCCGACGGGTTTTGCGCGATAATCGCGGCTCATTCCCCGCTGGACGATCGAACGGATGACACAGTCTGCCTCGCGCCTGCCGCGCACGTTCAGCCCGCTCGCGAACGCGCTTCGCGCGCTCGCCATGGATGCGGTGCAACTGGCGAAATCCGGCCATCCCGGCGCCCCCATGGGCATGGCCGAGATGGCCACGGTGCTGTGGCGCAAGCACCTCAAGCACAACCCTGCCAATCCCCAGTGGTGCGACCGCGACCGCTTCGTGCTCTCGAACGGGCACGCCTCCATGCTCCTCTACGCGCTGCTGCACCTCACCGGCTACGACCTCTCGCTCGATGATCTCAAGCGTTTCCGGCAGCTGCACAGCAAAACGCCGGGACACCCCGAATACGGCGAAACCCCCGGCGTCGAAACCACCACCGGCCCGCTCGGACAGGGGCTGGCCAACGCCGTTGGCATGGCACTCGCGGAAAAGCTCCTCGCGCACGAATTCAATCGCCCGGGGCATACCATCGTCGACCACCACACCTACGTCTTCGTGGGTGACGGCTGCCTGATGGAAGGCATCTCGCACGAAGCCTGCTCGCTTGCCGGCACCTGGAAACTGGGCAAGCTCATCGTCCTCTACGATTCCAACGGAATCTCGATCGACGGCCAGGTGCAAGGCTGGTTCACGGAGGATACCGCCGCGCGCTTCCGTGCCTACGGCTGGCACGTGATCGAACCGATCGACGGGCACGACATGAGCGCGATCGATGCAGCCATCACGCTCGCCAAGGCCGAGACCGAGCGCCCCAGCCTCATCGTTTGCCGCACCGTGATCGGTGCCGGCGCCCCCCACAAGCAAGGCACGAGCGACGTCCACGGCGCCCCCTTGGGTGAGGCCGAGATCGCCGCCGCGCGCGAGGCGATCGGCTGGCCCTACGGCCCCTTCGAGATCCCCGACGAGATCTACGCCCAATGGGATGCTCGCGCAGCCGGCCGCGAGCGCGAGGCCGCCTGGTTTGAGCGCTTCGAAGCCTATCGCCGGGTCTATCCGGAACTCGCCGACGAATTCGAGCGCCGCGTCGCCGGGCTGCTGCCCCTGCGCTGGCCGGAACTGGCCGACGAGGTGATCCGCGCCACCGTCACCCGGCGCGAACACATCGCCACGCGCAAGGCAAGCCAGAACGCCATCGCCGCCTATGCCAAGATCCTGCCGGAGCTGCTGGGCGGCTCGGCCGATCTCACCGGTTCCAACCTCACCGACTGGCCCGGCGCCCACCCCGTCACGCCTGAAGAAGGGGGAAACTACCTTCACTACGGCGTGCGCGAGTTCGGCATGGTGGCGATCGCCAACGGCATCGCGCTGCATCGCGGCCACATCCCCTTCACCGGCACCTTTCTCGTCTTCTCCGACTACGCGAGAAACGCCATTCGCATGGCCGCGCTCATGCGCCAGCGCCAGATCCTCGTGCTCACGCACGATTCCATCGGCCTGGGTGAGGACGGCCCCACGCACCAGCCCATCGAACACGCCGCCTCGCTGCGCCTCATCCCCAATCTCGACGTCTGGCGTCCGGCCGACAGCGTCGAAACGGCCGTGGCCTGGCGCCTCGCGCTCGAGCGCACCGACGGCCCCTCGGCCCTGCTGCTGTCGCGCCAGAACCTGCCCTTCATCGAACGCTCGCCGCAGCAGATCGAAGCGATCGGGCGCGGCGGCTATGTGCTGCGGGAAGCCGAGCGCGCCCCCGATCTCATCCTGATCGCCACCGGTTCGGAGATAGCGCTCGCGCTCGACGCCCAAGGGACGCTAGCCGCATCCGGCATCGCCGCCACCGTCGTCTCCCTGCCCTGCACGCGGCGCTTCGACGCCCAGCCCCCCGAATACCGCGCCGCAGTGCTGCCACCGGACGTGCCCAAGCTCGCCATCGAAGCCGGCTCGGGCGATGGCTGGTGGCGCTACGTCGGTGGCCACGGCGACGTGCTCGGCATCGACCGCTTCGGCGCCTCGGCCCCCGCGCCGCGCCTGTTCGAGTTCTTCGGTTTCACGGTCGATCACGTCGTCGCCCGGGCGAAACTGCTGCTGTCGCGCTGATCCCGTTTTTCATCCTTCAAGGAGCGATCCATGAGCAAAATCCGCATCGCGATCAACGGCTACGGCCGCATCGGCCGCTGTACCCTGCGCGCCCTCTACGAGCTGGGGCGGCGCGACGAATTCGAAGTGGTGGCGATCAACGCCTCGGGCGACCTGCCCACCAACGCGCACCTCACCAAATACGACACCACCCATGGGCGCTTCCCCTTCCCCGTGGCCACCGAGGGCGACAAGACGCTCATCGTCGACGGCGACCGCATCCCCTTCTACTCGACCAAGAACCCCCTCGAAACCCCATGGGGCGAACACGGCGTCGACGTGCTCTTGGAATGCACCGGCGCCTACACCACCAAGGAAAAGGCCCAGATCCACCTGCAGCAAGGCGCAAAGAAAGTGCTCATCTCCGCGCCCGGGGGCGACGACGTCGACGCCACCATCGTCTATGGCGTGAACCACCAGATCCTGCGCCCCGAGATGCAAGTCGTCTCGAACGCCTCTTGCACCACCAACTGCCTCGCGCCGGTGGCCAAGGTGCTCCATGAACACATCGGCATCGAACGCGGCCTGATGACCACGGCGCACGCCTACACGCTCGATCAGCAGCTCATCGACGCGCGCCACAAGGACCTGCGCCGGGCCCGCGCCGCGGCGATGAACATCATCCCCACCAAGACGGGCGCGGCCAAGGCCGTCGGCCTGGTGCTGCCGGCGCTCGCGGGCAAATTCGATGGCTTCGCGCTACGCGTGCCCACCCTCAACGTCTCACTCGTCGATCTCACCTTCACCGCGAGCCGCCCCACGAGCAAGGACGAGATCAACGAGCTGATGCGCCAGGCCGCCGCCGGTCCGCTCAAGGGCATCCTCGCGGTGAACGACGACCCGCTCGTGTCCTGCGACTTCAATCACGACAGCCACTCCTCCATTTTCGACGCGACGCAAACCCGCCTTATCGAGGGCACGCTCGTCAAGGTGCTCGCTTGGTACGACAACGAATGGGGCTATTCCTGCCGCATGCTCGACGCCGCCAAGGCGCTCGCCACCTGCGCCTGAGGAGCCTGCCATGCGCGTCAAGACCCTCAAGGACGTCGATCTGCGCGGCAAGCGCGTCTTCATCCGCGCCGACCTCAACGTACCGCAAGACGAAACCGGGCGCATCGTCGACGACACCCGCATCCGCGCCTCCATCCCGACGATCGAATACTGCCTGCAGCAAGGCGCCGCGGTCATGGTCACCTCCCACCTCGGCCGCCCCAAGGAAGGCGCCTGTACGCCGGAAGACTCGCTCGCTCCCATCGCGGAGCGGCTCTCCGAACTCCTCGGCCGTCCGGTACCGCTCATCGAGCACTGGGTCGATGGCGGCTTCACCGTCCAGCCGGGCGAAGCAGTGCTGCTCGAAAACGTGCGCTGCAACGTCGGCGAGAAGAAGAACGACGAGGAACTCGCACGCAAGTACGCCGCCCTGTGCGACGTCTATGTGAACGACGCCTTCGGCACCGCCCATCGGGCGGAAGCAAGCACGGTGGGCATCGCCCGTTTCGCTCCCGTGGCCTGCGCCGGGCTTCTCATGGCCGCCGAAATCGAGGCCCTCTCGCGCGCCCTCGAACATCCCAAGCGTCCGCTCGTGGCCATCGTTGGCGGCGCCAAGGTCTCGACCAAGCTCACCATCCTCAAGTCGCTCGCCGAGAAGGTCGACCAGCTCATCGTCGGCGGCGGCATCGCCAACACCTTTCTGCTCGCCACGGGCAAGCGCATCGGCAAGTCGCTCGCCGAACCCGAACTCGTGGTCGAAGCGCAGGCGATCATGGACATGATGGCCGCGCGCGGCTCGGAAGTCCCCCTGCCCGTGGATGTCGTCGTCGCCGACGAAGTCTCGGCGCTCGCGCGCGCCAACCGCGTCTCGGTCGACGAAGTCGGGCCGAACGACCGCATCCTCGACGTCGGTCCCAAGACCGCCGCGCGTTACTGCGACATCGTCGCGCACGCCGGCACCGTCGTGTGGAACGGACCGCTGGGCGTCTTCGAATACGACCAGTTCGCCGGCGGCACCAAGATGCTCGCCTCCGCCATCGCCCACTCCGAAGCCTATTCGCTCGCCGGCGGCGGCGACACCATCGCCGCCATCAAGAAGTTCGGCGTGGAAAAGGACATCGACTACATCTCCACTGGCGGCGGCGCTTTCCTCGAATTTCTCGAGGGCAAGAAACTGCCGGCCATCGCCGCGCTCGAAGCGCGCTACGACGGCTGATCTTCGCGTCCGCACCCGTTGGGGCTGGGAACCCCTTCCTGGCCCCAACGGTCGACGCCGCGTTGGCCCTGCGACGCAAACACGATGCCCACCCCCAACGAGATCGACGCCCTGCTGCCGCAGACCCAATGCCGCCGCTGCGGCTACCCGGCTTGCCGCCCCTACGCCGAGGCGCTCGCCGCCGGCGAAACCACGCCCAATCGCTGTCCTCCGGGCGGGGACGAGCTCATCGCCCGCTTGTCGAGCCTGCTCGGCGTGCCCGCCACGCCGCTCGACCCCGAAGTCGGCCCGCCGCAAGCCCCTCAGATCGCCCGCATCGTCGAAGCGGAGTGCATCGGCTGTACGCTGTGCCTGCAAGCCTGCCCGGTGGATGCCATCCTCGGCGCGCCCAAGCGCATGCACACGGTGATCGAAGACGAATGCACCGGCTGTGGCCTGTGCCTGCCCCCCTGCCCGGTCGACTGCATCGTCCTGCTGCCCGCGCCCGCCTTCCCCGAGGCGAGCGCCTCGCGCGCGCGCTTCCTGCGCCGCCAGGCACGGCTCGCGCGCGGCGAAGACCCCCGCAAGCGCCTCCGCCCGGCCCCGATCGCAGCCTCCGCCGACCAGCTCAAACGTGCGCTCGTGGCGGCTGCTCTCGAACGTGCCCGGACCGCGAGAAAAAACGGAGGGCCAAGTGCCTGAAAGATCGGATGAGGCGGCACTTCCGCTGCGCCGCCAGCGCAAGCGACGCGGGGCAGGAGAAGCGGCAGCCGCCGACCCCGCCCCGCCGATGACGCCGCAGGAAATCGAAGCCTTCTTCGAACGGCTCGCCGCGCTCGATCCTCACCCCACGACCGAACTCGAATACGCCACCCCTTTTCAGCTGCTCGCCGCGGTCGTCCTCTCGGCCCAGGCCACCGACAAGAGCGTCAATGAAGCCACTCGCACCCTCTTCGCCGTCGCGCCGGATGCACGCGCCATGGTCGCGCTGGGTGAAGAAGGCATCGCCCGGCACATCCGCCGCATCGGCCTCTACCGCAGCAAGGCGAAACACCTCCATGAGCTCTCCCGCCGGCTGCTGGAAACCACCGGCGGCGAGATCCCGGACGACCGGGCCTTCCTCGAATCCCTGCCCGGCGTGGGGCGCAAGACCGCCAACGTGGTGCTCAACACCCTCTTCGGGCACCCCGTGATCGCCGTCGACACGCACATCTTTCGCGTCGCCAACCGCACCGGGCTTGCCCCGGGCAAAACCGTCCGGGCCGTGGAAGAAGCGCTCACCGCGCGCGTGCCGCCGCGCTTTCGGCGGCATGCGCACCACTGGCTCATCCTGCTCGGCCGCTACACATGCACCGCCCGTGCGCCGCGCTGCGACGTTTGCCCGGTCCAAGATCTCTGCCATTGGCCGCACAAGGCCCGTCATCGCCAGGAGGACGCCGATGTTCACCCCCAGCCGTGAAGACGTGCGGCGCTTCTTCGCCCAAGCCTATCGCAAATGGCGCGACCAGCTGCCGCTCGAACCGATCGAAGCGATGGCCGCCGACGTGATCGCTCTGCACCCGGAGTATTTCCCTCTGCTGGAAGACGAGGCGGCGCTCGTGCGCGACTACACCCCCGAAGACGGCGGCCTCAACCCCTTCCTGCACCTGTCGCTGCACCTGGCGATCGCCGAACAGCTCTCCATCGACCAACCCCCCGGCATCCGCGCTGCCTGGCAGGAGCGGCTCGCTGCGCGCGGCGACCTCCACGAGGCGCTGCACGACGTGCTTGAAGCCCTGGGCGAGACCCTGCACGAAGCCCAGCGCGACCGCCTTCCGCCCGACAACGCCCGCTACCTCGAACGCATCCGCCGCACCAAACGCTGAAAAAAACGAAGGCCGACGGAATGGCGTTTCCGTCGGCCCTCGTACGCCCGCCTTTGGCGTTTTCAGAGCGGGATGCGATAAGCGTCCTGGGTCATGAGGTCGATGCCGCAGGGCAAAGTCTCGATCCAGTCGATGAAACGGCGCACCATCTCCTTGCCGACGAAACGCTGCCCGTGCTGCGGCACCAGCATCTCGATGTCGAGCTGGCGCGCCATGTTGGCCCAATAGCGCAGGATTTTGTTGGAGATCATGTACCGCTGGTGGAACGCCTGCATCTTGGGA
The DNA here is from genome assembly GCF_001418245.1 of Tepidiphilus thermophilus. Classification (NCBI taxonomy): domain Bacteria; kingdom Pseudomonadati; phylum Pseudomonadota; class Hydrogenophilia; order Hydrogenophilales; family Hydrogenophilaceae; genus Tepidiphilus; species Tepidiphilus thermophilus. The sequence goes on along the minus strand of NZ_LIPU01000005.1, from coordinate 7,027 downwards.
ATGTGGCGGTCGAAATCCTCTACGGGCTTGGCCGCCTGCTCGTGGTCGACCAGTGACACGCCCAGGTCGCCCGAAAAGAGGATCTTGGCGATGGGATCGTAGAACTGGAAGTTGCCTTCCGAGTGCATGAAATGCGCCGGCACGGCCACGATCTCGCTCTTGCCCAGTGGAATGCGCATGCCTGGATCGGGAATGCCGATGATGCGCGAAGAATAATCCTTGCCGGTGGTGAAGTGCGGCACGAAACGCGTCCACAGCTTGGAGATGAACACCTTGGCGTGCGTGGTCACCATCCACTTGTTCACCGAAGCGATGATGTCCGGGTCGGCGTGCGACGCGAAGATGTAATCGACGTTCTGTGGCCGGCAGTAACGGCTCATGCCCATGAGCAAACCGGTATGGGTCATGTTCCCGCCCGGGTCGATGAGGGCCGCATGGCCATTGTCGATGATGAGGAACTGGTTGCACTGTACGGCGTGCTCCCCCTGCTCGTCGACCAGATCGTAGAACGCCAAGCAGATATGATTCCCGTCGTTGTAGAGTTCGACCGCCATGATCCCATCCCTAGGAACGGATATACGAAGATTCTACCAAGAAGCACGTCGGTTGGCGCAAAAGAAGACGGTTTTTCGGCAAAATCACGAACACACCGGCTTTTGCCCTTTTTTTCGCACCATCGCTCCTACCCACTTCTGCCATCCTATCGTCAGGAGCCCTGAAAATGACCACAGACTGGATCCACCCCATCACCCAGCTCGCCCTCGGCCTCGGCATCACCGCCATCGCCCTCTGGGCAGCCTTTGCCACTTTGCGCCGCTTGCAGCGTCGTCAAGGCGGGCGCGTGGGGCTCTCCATCCTCGGCGCGATCGCCGTGGGCACGCGAGAGCGTGTGGTACTGCTCGAAGCCGAAGGGGTTCGGCTGCTCCTCGGCGTCACGCCCAACACCATCACGCTCTTACAGCGCCTGCCCGATCACCCCTCTTCCTTCGCCGATCGGCTCGCTGCGGCGATCGATGAAGGAAACACCGACCCACCCTCTCCCCCTCCTGCCGCGAAGCAAGGAGCAAACCAATGAGATCGCGGCACAGGCTCATCGCCTTGCTCGGTTTTGCCGCCCTCCTGATACCCTCGTTCGTCTGGGCTCAGGGGTTGCCGCTCGCCACCGCCACGCCGGCCGGCGGCGGCGCCACGAACTATTCCCTCACGGTGCAGACGCTGCTGCTGCTCACGGCGCTCACCTTCATTCCCGCCGCCATCCTGATGATGACGAGCTTCACCCGCATCATCATCGTACTCTCCTTGCTGCGCATGGCGCTCGGCACCCAGACCTCGCCCCCCAACCAGGTGCTGATCGGACTCGCGCTCTTTCTCACTTTTTTCATCATGGCGCCGGTGGCCGAGCGAGTCTATACCGAAGCCTGGCAGCCATTGCAGGAGAACAAGATCGATTTCGCCCAGGCGATGGAACGCGCCGCGGTTCCGACCAAAAAATTCATGCTCGCGCAGATACGCGACAACGATCTCACCCTGTTTGCCGATCTGGCCAAGACGCCTCCGGTCGAGCAGGCCGAGGAGCTGCCGTTGCGCGTCGTCGTCCCTGCCTTCGTCACCTCCGAGCTCAAGACGGCTTTCCAGATCGGATTCGTCGTCTTCCTGCCGTTCCTGATCATCGACATGGTGGTCGCCTCGGTACTGATGTCGATGGGGATGATGATGATGTCGCCCGTCATCGTCGCGCTGCCATTCAAACTGCTCGTTTTCGTCCTCGTCGACGGCTGGACCCTGCTCATCGGTTCGCTCGTCAAGAGCTTCGCACTCCCCTGAAGGAAAAACCATGGTTCCCACCCTGATGGATTTCGCCCGCGACGCCGTCGTCACCACCCTATTGCTGTGTGCCCCGCCCTTCATCGCCGCGCTGGTGACGGGGCTCTTGGTGAGCGTCTTCCAGGCCGCGACCCAAATCAACGAGATGACGCTCACCTTCGTACCCAAACTGGTGGCCGTGTTCGTCACCCTCATCGTGATGGGACCCTGGATGGGACAGACGATCACCGACTACCTCACGCGGCTGCTCACGGCGCTGCCCACCCTCATCGGCTGAGAGCCCGTGAAGAAATCATCGCGAGCGGCTCGAATGCGAGGCGCACGGAGCGCAGCGGCGAGACATATCAGGCAGATAGGCGAGGAGCGAGCACCGCGCAACGAAGCAATCGGGCCGCGCAGCAGATTCATTCAGGGGCTCTGAGGCGATGTGGACGGTCACGGAAGCCCAATGGTCGGCGTGGATCAGCGCCTATTTCTTCCCGGCGGTGCGCATCCTCGCCCTGCTCGCCGTCGCCCCGGTGTTTTCCAACCGGGCGCTCCCCACCCGCATCCGCCTGGTGCTGGGGCTGGCGATCACGGTGGCCGTCGCGCCGGTGCTGCCGCCCGCTCCTCCGATCCCGCTCGACTCCTGGCTGATCTACCCCGTCGTGGCGGCGGAATTCGGCCTCGGCGTCGCCTTCGGCTTCATCCTGCGTTTCGTCTTCGCCGCCATCGACCTCGCCGCGGCCCTGATCGGTTTTCAGATGGGATTGTCGTTCGCGGTGTTCTACAGCCCCACGGCAGGGACGCAGACCCCCGTCTTCAACGAATTTTTCGGAGTGGTGGCGACCCTCCTTTTTCTCGCCCTCGACGGGCATCTCATGCTGGTGCACGCCGTGGTGACCAGTTTCGCGTGGATCCCGGTGGGTGGCGCCGTCGCCTGGCAAGAAGGAATGGGTGTGCTGCTGCGCTATCCGGTAACGCTCTTTGCGCTCGCTTTCCTGCTGTCGCTGCCGATCACCGCTGCGGTGCTGCTCACCAACATCGCGCTCGCCGTACTCACGCGCGCCGCCCCCCAGCTCAATCTCTTTGCGATCGGCTTTCCGATAACGATTACCGTGGGATTCCTGGCGCTCCTCATGAGCCTCAGCCCGGTGGGGGCGCTACTGCAACAGGCCTTCGCCGACGGGCTAGACGCCGTCGGGCAGGTGATTCAAGGCTTTAGCGGGAGATGAGAGAAGAGGGTGGTCGGGGAAAGAGGATTCGAACCTCCGGCCCCTGCGTCCCGAACGCAGTGCTCTACCAGGCTGAGCTATTCCCCGACGTTTCGCGATTCATGCAGAACGATTCACCGCGAAGTCTGATAATTGTAGCAATGATTCCTGGAATTGGGAAGGGGACAAACACGCGAGTCGCGTCTTTGCCGTCGCGGCGTAGCGCTCGGCGACGCGACGCGAGGCTTCCAGCGCCCCCGTTTCGGCAATCGCCTCGAGCACAGCGGCAAGATGCTCTCTCCCTCCTTGCTCGATCACCTGCCGGATGAGGCCCGCCTGAGCCGGCGTGCCATGATGCAGCACGTGCAGCAGCGGCAGGGTCGGCTTCCCCTCGGCAAGGTCGTCGCCCACGTTCTTGCCCGACACCGCCGGATCGGCTGCATAGTCGAGCACGTCGTCGACGATCTGGAAGGCACAGCCCAGTTCCCGGCCGAAGGCCGCCATCGCCTCTTCCACCTCGGGCGCAGCCCCGGCAAGGATGGCCCCCAGACGGCCCGCCGCCTCGAAAAGTTTCGCGGTCTTGTATTCGATCACGCGAAAATAGTCTTCGAGCGTGGTGTCGGGGTTGCCCTGGTTCATCAGCTGCAGCACTTCCCCCTCGGCGATGACGTTGGTCGCCTCGGCGAGCACCGCCATCACCCGCATGCTACCCACCGAGACCATCATCTGGAACGAGCGGGAATAGAGAAAGTCGCCCACCAGCACCGCCGCCGCGTTGCCGAAGACGGCGTTGGCCGTCTCACGCCCGCGGCGAAGATCGGACTCATCCACGACGTCGTCGTGCAGCAGGGTGGCCGTATGGATGAATTCCACCACCGCGGCAAGGGTGGCGTGGTGCGATCCTTCGTAGCCCAAGGCACGGGCCACGGCCAAGAGCAGCGCCGGACGCAAGCGTTTGCCGCCGGCGGCGATGATGTAATCGGCGATTTGGCGCACCAACGCCACGTCCGAATGCAGCTCACGCCGGATCACCTCGTCGGTGCGCGCCATGTCCGGCTGCAGCGGCGCAAGGATCTCCTTGATCGTCGGCGTCATGTTTCCTCTCTGGCTGGGCGGTCGCCGCCACGCACGACCTTGCCCGGATTGAACAGATTCTCGGGATCGAGCGCCGCCTTGAGTCGGCGCAGCAAAGAGAGCTCGGCCTCGGACTTGTAGCGCGGCAGCAAATCGGCCTTGAGTCGCCCTATGCCGTGCTCGGCCGAGATCGAACCGCCGAATTCGGCCACCGTATCATGTACCAGCTCCGAGAGCCGAGACTCGATGAGCGGCCATTGGGCGGGTTCGATTCCCGTGGGAAACACATTGTAGTGCAGATTGCCGTCACCGAGATGACCGAAACAGACGACCGTCACACTGGGCCAATGCCGGCGCAGGCGCGCCTCACACTCGGCGATGAACTCCGGCAGCGCCCGGATCGGCAGAGAGACGTCGTGCTTGAAGCTCAACCCTTCGTAACGCTGCGCTTCGGAGGCATTCTCACGCAACGCCCACAACGCCTGGCGCTGCGCTTCATTGGCCGCGAGTACCGCCTCCAGCACCCAGCCGCGTTCGATGGCTGCGGCAAGCGCCCGCTCCACCCGCTCCGGCAATTGCGCTCCTCTGCCTGCCTCGGCGAATTCGATGAGCACCGACCACGCCGGCGGCTCGCCCGGCAGCGGCGCTCTTGCCTGCGGAATGTGTTTCAGCACCAGCGCGAGCACCGATCGCCCCATCAGCTCGAACGCCTCGAGCCCCTCGCCCACCGTCTCGCGCAACCAGGAAAAAAGCTCCACCGCCGCCGCCGGATCCGGCACCGCCATCCAGACGGTCACGACCTCCGAAGGCAACGGGAAGAGTTTGAAGGTCGCCGCGGTGATGACCCCCAAGGTTCCCTCCGAGCCCACGAAGAGCGGCTTCCAGGCGTAACCGGTGTTGTCCTTGCACAAGCCCTTGAGCGAGGAGAGCACACTACCGTCGGCAAGCACCACCTCAAGGCCCAGCACCAGATCTCGCGTCGTGCCGTAGCGCAGCACGTGCACCCCGCCGGCGTTCGTTGCACACACTCCACCCACCGTGGCACTCCCCTCGGAGGCGAGCGACAAGGGGAAGAGCCGTCCGGCCGAACGCGCCGCCTCCTGCACCTCCTGCACCGTCACCCCCGCTTCGGCCGTCACCGTGAAATCCTGTGGCTCCAGGCCACGGATGCGACGCATGCGCCCCAAATGGAGCACGATCGCCGGAGCCTGTTCTTCGAGTGGCGTCGCCCCGCCCACGAGCCCCGTGTTCCCCCCTTGCGGGACCACGTGCACCCCATGCGAGCGGCAACAGCGCACCACCGCCGCCACCTCCTCGGTCGAAGCCGGCTGTACCACCGCCAAGGCCCTACCGCGATAGCGTCCGCGCCAGTCGGCAAGAAAAGGGGCGATTTCGCGCTCGTCGCAACGCACATGCGCCTTGCCCACGCACGCCGCGAGTGCCTCCAGAAACGCGGCACCATTCATCGAAAGGACTCCAACAGTTCGGTGATCTGCCATTGCACCCGCTGCACCGCCGCTTCCCCCTCTTCGATCGCCTCGGCGCCGCGATGAAAATCGAGGATCGACAGATCCGCCACCCGCGGCGAAATCAACACCTCAGGGGGGTCGCCCGCCAGACGCGACTGGGCGATGCGCATCTGCATGATGTTGACCGAAGTGGTCAGTACTGCAGCGATGGGAGGAAGGGAATCGGCCTGATCCGCATCACCCGAGGAAGTGACTCCCACCATGGCGAACAAACGGTTCTTCCATCGTTCCACTCCACCATTTCCGTTGGGCAACCGAAAATGCCGCCCCATGCGGCCGGAGCCCAACTCGACCGCGATGACGATTTCCGCACCCAGAGCCCGGCACAGGCTCACGGGAACGGGATTGACCAGGCCGCCATCGACCAACCAGCGCCCATGCAGCTTGGTTGGCGTGAACATCCCGGGCAAACCGATGGAAGCGCGCACCGCCGGACGAAGCTCTCCTTCCCGCAGCCAGATTTCGCGGCCCGTCGTCAGCTCCGTCGCCACGCAGGCAAAAGGGATCGACAGATCTTCGAATCGAGTAGCGAAGAAATGCTCGGCGCAATAGTCGATCACCCGGTCGCCCTGCAGCGCCCCACCGCGCAGAGAGACATCCATCAGCGAAAGAACGTCGACCCAGGTGAGCGACTCGACCCATTTCTGCATGGCATCGAGTCGGCCCGAGGCATAAGCGGCGGCGACGATGGCACCGATGGAGGTGCCCGCGATCACGTCGATTGACACGCCCATGCGCTGCAAGGCGCGGATCACGCCGAAGTGCGACCAGCCGCGCGCCGCCCCTGAGCCGAGTGCCAGGCCGATTCGAGGCATAGGAGCATCCTCTGTACGAGAGAAATTTCAGTTTAGCGCACTCGTAGACGCAAAAACCCCCGCCGTAGGCTGAAGGCGGGGGTTTTTGTTGAGGGGTTCGTCTGACGCTGACCGACTTTCCCGGAGGCAGGAGCTCCAGTATCATGGGCGCGGCGCCGTTTCACGGTCCTGTTCGGGATGGGAAGGCGTGGGGCCGGCGCGCTATGGGCGTCAGACGATAACGGGGTAACAAGCGGGGCAAGGGGTGGGTGGTGTGTGTGTGGGGGGGGGTGCATGGCACGGCTATAGGATCAAGCCGCACGGGCAATTAGTAGCGCTCAGCTCAAGCGGTTACCCGCCTTACACCTGCGCCCTATCGACGTGGTGGTCTTCCACGGCCCTTCAGGGGGGTCGAGCCCCCGGGGAAGTCTCATCTTGGGGGGGATTTCCCGCTTAGATGCTTTCAGCGGTTATTCCTTCCGCACATAGCTACCCGGCGGTGCCACTGGCGTGACAACCGGTACACCAGAGGTGCGTCCACTCCGGTCCTCTCGTACTAGGAGCAGATCCCCTCAAACTTCCAGCGCCCACGGCAGATAGGGACCAAACTGTC